>JADZFI010000179.1 GCA_020850025.1 Saprospiraceae bacterium | reverse complement strand
GATAATTTTTGCGAATACTTGAATTTTTAACAAAATTGGGCTCCATTAGTGGCATCCCAAATCATACGTCGCATCTGCCCCACTCTGAATTATGAAAAAATACCTGTTCCCATTCCTTGCCATCGCTATTGGGCTATACCCGGTCATTTATCTGGCTAAGGGCAGCCAGTTTGGTATTTTGCAAATGAAGTCGGACTTATGGACCGGCTGGACTTACAAAACCGGCTTTTATGCACATATTGTTTTTGGAGGCATTGCCATGTTGTTGGGCTGGAGCCAGTTCATGCGAAACTGGCGGCTGAAGCATCCGGTCTGGCACCGGAATCTAGGCAAGGGCTATGTAGCAACGGTCATCCCTGCCGCTGTGGCGGGCATTTACCTTTCTTTTAATGCGGAAGGTGGCCCGATTGCTTCTGCCGGCTTTTTTCTGCTGGGCTGGATTTTTCTGCTGACTACCCTTTGGGCTTATCGTTCAGCGCGGAAGGGAGATTTCACGGCACATGAGCGCTGGATGGTGTACAGTTATGCCGCTTGTTTTGCCGCCGTAACCTTGCGACTCTGGATGCCCATTTTTGTGCCTCTTTTCGGCGATTTTACACCAGCTTATCAGACGGTGGCTTGGTTGTGCTGGGTTCCGAATATGGCGTTTGCCTGGTGGGTAACGAGGAAGGGGTAAGGGTATCTCACCACTTCACCCCCACCGTCAGAAACCAACCCCTGCCATCCGACGGAATGATTCCCGGCCCAGGGTATGCATCAGCTCTGCGTGTGAAGTAACGGGCATCGAACAGATTGTTGCAGCTGGCTTCCAGCGATAACCAGCGCCACGACCAGCCCATGGAAAGATCGGCTACCATATAGGCCGGAATGATACCGTTCACCGCTGAGGAGGTCCGACGCGCATTGGTAGCATCTGTAAAATGCTCTGCCGTGTAAGCCCAGTTGAAACTGCTGCGGAAACGGCCCTGCGTCCAGCTGATACCTGTCCGGAAGGTCATGGGCGGTACCAGTTCCACCTGCCGGTTGCGGATGCTGGCATCGTCGGTATTGATGTACCGCGCATCTATTACAGAAGCATTCACAAACATCGTGAGCCGCCTGAAAGTATCGGCCGGAGCCAAAAAATGCCAGAGATTGGCCTCCAGAAAGGCCTCCACGCCCACATTGCGCGCATCGGCGATATTGGTGCGCAGACGGTAGTCGTTGTACAAAGGCGGCTGGTCCGACTTCAGCAGTTGCCCGATGCGGTCGTTGTAACTCAGATAAAACGCGGTCACATCGGCATACCACCAGGTGTTGCGGCGGGTGCGCAGGCCCAGATCGGCAGTGTAGCCGCGTTCGTCGCGTATGTTCGGATCCACCCGTCCGTTGGGGTTGTCAATGCGCAGATCCGTGAAGTTGATGGCGCGGTAATTCTGCGAAATATTGGCGTACAGTTCCAGGTTGCGACTGGTTTTCCAGCTGGCGCCCAGGCCGAACAGCACAAAAGAACGCTTGCGGGAGAGGTTTTCCGTTTCCCGGTTCTCGGAAATCAGGTTGCCGGCAAAATCATACACGCGCTGCTGGTAATACCCGTCGGCAAAGGTTTGGATGTTTTCAAAGCGTACCCCGGGGGTAAGGCTGAAATTGGGCGATACCCAGAAAATATTCTCCACAAAAACGGCGTAATTGTAATTGGGAAACCGGAAATCAGATTTCTCCACATTATCCGGATGCAGGTACTGAAAATCAGGGCCCTGTCCGTTGTTGGCCTCTCCCTGCCGGGCAGTGGTATAGCCCCGGTAGAGTCGGGCGCCAAGGGCCAGGGCATTTTTAAAGCGGCCTGTTTCATACCGGTGCAAAAGCCTGGTCTCGTTGCCGATGTTCTCAAAAGTGCCACTGATGAGGTCGCGGTTCAAACCAAAATCCAGGTTATTGGCCGGCGACAGGTTGCCCAGCGATTCCCTGGAAGCCAGCAGCGCGAAAGTCCGGTTGCTGATCCGGGTTCGTTCGGAAATCCGGTATTCAGAGTGTACACATGCCAGGTTCCAGTCCACTTTAAACCAGTTGCGCGTGCGCAGGGATTGCCTGGCATCCTGCTCAAACTGGGTATCGGTGAGTCCGCCGGGCTGCTGGGCGAGATAACTCATTTTGGTCAGTTCAATGCCTACCTCGAGTCGTTCCGAAACATCCCAATGCAGGTCCAGGTAGCCGTTATTGAGTTCGAATCCGGAATTCGGACGCCAGCCATTGCCGCGTTTGTACTGGTAAAATCCGTAGTAGCTCAACTTACCCACACTTCCGCTCACCGCATTGTACGACCCGAAAAACCCCCAGGAGCCCAGGGTTTGCCGGGAGGTGACCCGGATAGGCTGCCTGTCCTCCGGCTGGTGCATCACAAAATTCAGCATGCCGCCAAACTGAGTGCCATATTGCAGCGAAGCTGCTCCGCGCACCACCTCTATGCGCTGCAAACTCTCGGTGGGCGGGGTGTAATAGCTTTCCGGATACCCCAGGGCATCGGCGCTGATGTCGTAGCCGTTTTGGCGGGTATTGAAATTGCTGGTTCGGTTGGGGCTCAGGCCTCGGCCGCCAATGCCGAGCTGCAGGCCGGCGCCATCGCTTTCCCAGATGTTCAGTCCGGCTACCCTGCTGAACACCTGCCGGGCGTTGTTGGTGGAGAGATTGGCGGTGATATCGCGCAAACTCACCACCTCGCTTTTTTTGCCTTCGTAAATGATGACCCCTTCCACCGCGCGCAACTTGCCCATGCCCATGCCTTGTTCCGAAGCAGCCTGAATGGTCACCTCGCGCAATTGAGCATCGCGGGTAGTATCGGTTTGAGCCGTCAGCGCAGCAGCTGCCAGCAGCAGACATCCGGGCAACAAACAGCACTTTTTCATTGGTAAGAATACTCGGTTATCCATGTTTTGTGCGACCAACCGTCGCGAATTTTGGTCAGATCTACCTGAGGGTCGATAAGTAACTGACTGGGCCTGCCGTTCAGCGTAACGTACACTTCTGCACGCACCGTCGGGTCGGCAACTCCTTGTTTTTCGTAGTGTTGTTTTAAAAAATGGGCAAACTGCAGGATCATATCCGGCTGCATGGCCATCTGCTTTTCCTGATGCGCATTCAAAAAATCGCTGTTCACCACCTCGCCTTCCCGACCGGTTCGGGCATCTTTCACAAAAAAAGCAGCGGTGCCGGCCTTCTCCATCAACATCACCCGGAAGCAAAAACGATATCCCTCCTCCGTCCAGAAAACATTGCCCGGGTACAACAAATACCGCCAGGGAAAAAGCAGCTGGAAAGCGAAGAAAAGGACGATGGACGGTTGGACGATGGACAATGGACGATGGACGTTGGACCGATGGACATTGGACATTGGAGGGTCCATCGTCCAACGTCTAACAGTCCAACGTCCAATAGTCCAAAGTCTCTCATGCCATTGCTCGGAAAAGAAAATGAGGGTGGCGCCGATCATTACCAGGGGGAACACGCCAATCTGGAACATGAGTCCGGTGAGGGTATGGAAGATGATGACTGTCAGATAGGCCCAAACGCGCGTACGCGACCAGGCGAGCCAGAACACAATGGTCACATCGTACAACATCCCGATCCAAGCAAATAGCCAGGGCGTGAAGTGCCATTTGAACAACCAACCGATGAGCGGAAGTTGATCATTGGCCGGCACCCAAATGCGCAGCGGCAGGGCATTGATGAGCCAGTCGTAATTGATTTTCCAGAGGCCGGCATAAAAATATACGATGCCGAGTTGCAACTGAAAAATGAAGATGGTCCAGCGAGGTACTTTATCCAAACGCAGCGCCGGATTTCTCCGTACATCCAGCGAGTATGCCCGGTTGGCCGGCGCCGGAATGAGCAGCAGACATACCAGACTCACGAAATAATAGTGGTTCAGGTAATAGGTCAGGTCTATCAGCTCGATATAGGTAAAAAGCAAAAACTGCATTACGGCAGCAAGGCGGTAATACAGTCCCAGCATAACAAACAACGAACTGAGGATCAGCAATCCATGTACTCCGTACATGGCCCATCCTGGTAGCGGTTCCACCCATTCAAATCCGTAGTATTTGAAATGAAAATCCGGACACAGGTAATGGTCATCCACCCAACCCAAAGCCACAAACCGCACTGTGCTGAACACCAGCATTGCCCCCAGCACCACCCTCAGGGTGGCCAGCGGCGCAATGCCAACAGGTTGTGTCAGCCAGGAGCGGAGGGAGTGGGGCATTTGTGGGATATTGAGGGGTTTGATGTACCGGCGGGTTTAGCCGCCGATGTTTAATGGGTTTGAGGGGACATTGGGGTCATTACCATCCCGGGAACAGCGCCCCCTTGGACATTGGACATTGGAAATTGGACATTGGACATTCCCTAGTCTCCATCCCCGCTGCTATACGTTATCGCGATGCCGAGTAGCGACGACATATCGCTTTTGAAGAAGCGGGTCATTTTGGAGAGTTCCACGTAGAGGGCTTCGAGGGGGGCGTTGTTTCCGGAGATTTGTTCGGAAACAGCCGAGGTTTCCGGCACGGCGTTGAGGGCGTTTTTGAGCGCCGTGAGCTGGGCTTCGGTGCTGGTTATCAGCTCCGGGCCGCCCTGAACGGTTTCCAGATAATCGCGGAACCCCGGGCCGTCGAAACCGCTGCGGGTGCGGCCGCGCCAGATGTCTTCAATCGTTTGGAGGTGGGCTTTCATCATGGGCAGGGTTTGGCCGCTGTAATAGGCTTCCACCAATTGCGGCTCGGGGCCTAATTGTCCGGGGCGTTTGCCCATGGGAAGTCCGAGTTTGAAGTTTTTAATGGCTTCGTAGCTGCGCACAAACTCGTTGTACAAAGCCGAGGTGCTGCTCCCGGAATCGGTTCCGTCGTTCTCTACAAACTCGTTGCGGTAGTTTTGGTTGTTCCAGCCATCGTTTACGGCGGTTACGCGCTGACGGATATCCTGCACAAGGGCCAGCAGGTAGGTGCGGCGATTGGCATCGGCGGCGAAAAGCGAAGCGATCTCGGCCGGCGACTGGTTTTTGCCGAAGATGAGGTATTCCACCGCCAGGAATCCGCGGGCATCTCGGTTGAAGTCGTTGAGGTTCCAGGCGCCATTTTGGATGAAGCTGTCAACTTTGGTTTCGCTGGCCGGGAAAGTGCCGATTTCTTCCACCAGACTTTTGCGCAGACCTTCTTCTCCTGCCGGCCCGAAATTGTAGGCCACGGCGCGCATCCACTCCCGGTAGCTTTCTTTCCAAACCGTTTGTACTTGTGTCAGCCAGCCTTCTTCAGGGGTGTTGTTGAAGGTATTGACGGAAGTTTCCAGCGAAGAAAGGCTGAAAGCCAGCGCACTGTAAGCAGGCCGGATCACCTCGTCGGCATAATGCGTCAGCATCGCCTGGCGGTCGAAAGAATCCGTTGGGTTGTTCTTTTTGGAACCGCAGGAGGAGGCGATGAGAGAGAGGCAAATCAGTAGATAAGAGATACGTTGTTTCATGGGAAGACACAAAGGTTTATTTGAAGGCGCGAACACTAAGGCACGAACACTAAGACACTAAGGCGCGAAGTTTTTGGAAGGTGCGCTTTGCGCACCTTGATCTTAGTGCCTTCGTGTCTTAGTGACTTAGTGTTAGCGCCTTTTCATCGGCCCTGTTCGGCTACCCAGTTCTTTTTGAAATCTTCAATTTCCTGGGTGGTAAAGCCGTATTCAGCTTTGAGCAGGTTGATGATCTGGGTAAGTTTGGGAAGTTCGTTCAGAGGATCGGTGGCGAAAAGATACGATGTTGGCGTGGCATTGTAGGGCGCATTGAGCAGCGTAAGTACCTGATCAATTTCAGCATCAGTGATCTGCTTGTAGTCCTGATGGATGGTACGCCAGCCGTGGACGAACCCCACGCACTCACCATAGGCGTGCAGGGCGCTGGCTTTTTGGGCATCGGTGGGGTTGGTAGAGCTCAATGTGGAGATCACGGCATGACAATAGTTGATCACTGTACCTGCGTTCACTTTTTCCCAGGTGAGGCGTAGTGCCGCCAATGCCTCGTCGCGCTCCTGTGTGTAGTCGTCGCCGGCTTTAACGGCCGCCTGAAGCTTGATGAACGCATTTTTCATCTGAGTATACAAGCCTGTGCCGTCGTTTTTATCCCGGCGAGCGGCATAATTGGCCATGAATTTGTCGGGGTTGGCAGCATTGGCAGCCGTTGGGGTATTGGGGAAGTCGGGATGTGCGCCAAAGATATTCACCAGTTGATCGGCTGTGGCGGGTGTTATAGTTCCCTGCATGAGTACCACGGCATGGTGGTACATGGCGGCGCCAAACAGGCCTTTTTCTATCATTTGTTCAGGCTCGAGTCCGTTTTCGTCAAAAAGATAAACGCCATAAGTGCCACCCTGACCACTGGGTGTTCCGGGTGTGTATATGCCGCCGCTGGCCTTGGCGAGTTCGTCCAGCCAGCCATTGGCGCCATCGAGGCGACCGGCGTAATAAGGAGTGCTAATGCTTTTGAGGCTCGGCGTACCGGCGTTATATAATTGCGAAATGGTGTTGTAATCTACCACCGGTCCCGGGGTGCGCCCCTTTTTTATTTCCGCAACCAATGCTTCCAACTGAGTGCGCACTGCACTTTGGGTGGCTGTATTGGCGGAGAAGGCAGAGCCATCATAGGCATCCGGAATCTGGAGCGGCGATTTGTCTTTTTCTCCGCAAGAGACAAGAAGAAGCAGGAATGCGAACGGAAGGAGTATTTTGGAAAAACCTGACATGGTTGATGTATTTTGTGTGTAACAAAAGAGCGGTTAGTTGGGGCTGAATTGCTGCAATTTCTGGAGGCAAATGTCTTAAGTTTATCTGGATTTATTCTGCATAGTGTGCAAAAAAATGGTCAGGGGATTGTCAGAAAAAACCAACAAGCGATAATCCGCGTCATCCACGCTTCAACTTCATCGGAAACGTCCGCTCAATCAACGTTCTGGCCAGAATAAGGTTGGGGTTGAATCCAGGCAGTTCCAGCATTTCCAGCTGATCTGCCACCATTCCGATTTCAGTACAGCCGAGTACCAGTGCTTCGGCGCCCTGGTTCTTTAACAACACAATGGCTTCATTGATCAGCTTTATAGGAGAGGGGGGAATCTGGGTGGAGGCAGCCTTGATTTCGTAAATAGCCCGCTGCACCAACGCCTCGTGCGTAGGGTAATCCAGCATGACGGGAATGAGTCCTTCAGCCTCCAGCCGGTTTTGGTAAATACGCGTGGTATAAGTGCCGGTAGTACTCAAAATGCCAATCTGCCGGGGTTGATCCGGGTGGTCCAGGATAGCCCGGATCACCTCCTCAATCATGTGGACCAATTCCACCCTTGCTCCCATGACGCCAAGCAATTCCTGCATGGGCTCAAATATCTGTGGTGCATGGGCGGTATTGCAGGCAATACCCACGTGAGAGCATCCGGCGTTGTTCAGCAGCATGATCACCCGAGCCAGAGCAGAAGCCGGGTTTTGAACTGTTTTACCCAACAAAAAAGAAGTGCGATCGGTAATTTCATTGGGCAACGAAGCCAGCAGTACCGGCAAGTGCTCCTGATCGGTTCGGGCATTGGTATTCTCTACGATCTGTCGGTACAGATCAACGCCAGCCATGGGTCCAATGCCTCCTACGATACCGATCATATGAGTGTGCGAGTGTTTGAGTGTGCGAGTGCCTGAGTGTGCGAGTGTGCGAGTTGGCTTTCAGTTTGGGATGGCTTAGGCCGCTAACCCTTATTGTTTTGGAGGTTCGGCGTGAAATGGGGAGGGCGGCTCGATGCTTTCGGTTTCGTGCAGCACTTCCACCGCATCCTTTTTCTTCATGATCTTCCAAATCTGCAAAATGGCCGTGATAGCAAATACACAACCAATCACGAAATTGATGGCTTCCTGACTGGCATCCAACTTTTGCACGACTAATTTCCCTCCAAAAATAAAAATACAATGCGCCGCCAGGGTGCCCAGGCCGATGCCAATTAAATAACTGTTGTAGAAGCCTTTCCGGTGCTGCATAATACCTTTGGAGTACAACACCGAACTCCAGCCCAGCCAGAACGGAATGGCAGCCGGACTGATGGCGCGCATGCTCAACCCCAGCCAAAAGCGATGCATGGTGTGAGAAAGCAACACGTTCTTGGCATCGTGATGCCCTAACGCGGCTATGAAACTGCCTACGGCCAACACCGCCACAATGAGCACCGAAAGCCATTCCATGATGCGGAATATGCGCTCCTGCTTCCGCAGCCAGTTGAGTGCTACCAGTAACAACCGCACATAAATAACCTCTCCAACGATACTTCCAAGAGAAAAATTGATGGCCGGACGCCAACCCTCTGTTATGCTGATCTGCATGGCCGAAAGGCCAATGGTACCGATGACCATCGAGCCAAAAAAGCTGACGGACATTCCGTAATAAAAAATGCGGAACAGACTTCTCATGTTCAGGCAAGAAGGAGGCGTTAATCGTACTTATCCAGCAGGGCCAGATGCTTGTTCACAGCACGAAGGTAACGCAAGCCTTTCCAAAATGGCCAATATGGATGGCCATGTTTGTTGTTCCAGGCGCAAACCTCATACAACAACTTCCAGTGATACAATATTACTCCCCAGGCTTGAAATATACTCATCCCGCAGTGATACATGTGACTAGGAGAAGCTCCGGCTCCATTGTACTCCAGAATGGAAAAATTGACGCCTTTCTTTAGATCTTCAATAGACGTACACTTGATGTCGTAACGCCCCCAATAAAACCCTTCACTGTGCAAACTGATCTTGTCGAAAAAGGCCGTTAACTCGGCGTCCGCCTCGTTCGACACATTTCTCAACCGCGCGCCCCGACTCCGGTTCACCGCATACGATAGTACATAGCGCTCCTGAGGCTCGGGTGTCCAATCCAGCTTGTCTTCATGCTTACGGAAAAACTCCTCCGCACGCAAGCTCGCATACGGGTGCTTCACTATTAGTTCCCGGAGCGTATGATGGCCATCGCCATATACTTCCAAGGCCTGACGATGGATAATACCGGTGATTTTACCGGTCTGCTTCGACGGATGCCGCACATAAAAAACCCCCAATTCAACCGGCAAATCCACCAAAGCCTGAGCCACGTAATTGATCGGGCAATAATTATGATACTCCAACAACTGCTCTTCGGTGTCAATCTTGCGAAACAACAAACCCTTTCTGCCAACATCAGGCTTGACAATGAACGGGTATTCCAGACCCGAGTCGGCAATGCGCCTTTTGACCAGCGCAAAGTCTTCTCCCGGTTTATTTAACACTGTCAGAGGATAATATCCTTCAGGAAGGAGCGGGTAGATGTCTGTCTTGGCCTCCCCTTCATATCCACCAAATGCGATATTAGGATTAGAAGAAGTGAAAAACCACGGCGACCCAGACCGGATCATATACCAAAGCCAAATCGGGCTGAGTGGAGCATATAATACCTCGGCAGGCCAATGCTCCCAATTGGTTAGTTTCTCAAAGAAGCCGGGCTTTTTGGCTGGTTTCGGTGCGGCGTTGTCTTGCTCCTGCATGTGTTTTTGAAAAAAGTGGGCAAAAGTAGCGTATTTGAGCCGAATGCTTTACCGAATGTCTTTTTTTTGGACGTTGGACTGTTGGACAATGGACATTGGACTATTAGACAATGGACATTGGACTTGGGCTCGATGAAGCGGGAAAGATCAATTACCCCGAGTCCAAGTCCAACGTCCATTGTCCAACAGTCCAACGTCCAAAACTACGCTCGTTCAGCCAGTTCCAGCCAGCGCATTTCTTTCATTTCCAGGGTTTCCTGCAGTTGTCCCAACTCTGCAGACAATTTGGCCGCTTCATCGGCGCCCAGATCTTCAGCATTGAACCGAGCCAAAATCTCTTTTTTCCGACTCTCCAGCGCACCGATTTCTTTGTCGAGTTTCTTCATCTCGTTACGCTCGGTGTTGCTTAATCCGGCCACCGGCTCACTGTCTGCGGAAGACGATGGACGACTTACGGTAGACGGCGGACGGTTGGCGATTGCTTCGGTGCGCTTGAGGGCGCGGTATTCGGCATAGGTGCCGTTGAAGTCCTTGATTTTGCCGTCGCCTTCAAACACAAACAGGTGGTCTACCAGCCGATCCATGAAATAGCGGTCGTGCGTTACCACCACCAGGCAGCCCGGATAATCTTCCAGAAAATCTTCCAGTACCTGCAGGGTGAGCACGTCGAGGTCGTTCGTGGGCTCGTCGAGAATCAGGAAGTTGGGGTTTTTCATCAGGATGGTGAGCAGGTAAAGTCGGCGGCGCTCTCCACCGGAAAGCTGGCTGGCATAAACCTGTTGCTGGGGCCGCGAAAACAAAAAGCGCTCCAGCAATTGGGCGGCCGAAAGTTCCTTGCCTTTCTCCAACGGGATGTAATCGGCAATATCGCGGATCACATCTATTACGCGTTTGTCTTCATTCAGTTGAATGCCTTCCTGCCGGTAATGCCCGAAAATGACGGTTTCTCCCACCACCACCTTGCCGGTATCCGGCGCAAGTGCTTGGGTGATGATTTGAAGAAAGGTAGACTTTCCGGAGCCGTTTTGCCCCACAATACCCACCCGCTCCCGGCGTTTGAATTTGTAGGTGAAGTTATCGAGCACTTTTTTGGTCCCGAAGGATTTGCTGATGTTATGGCATTCCAGGATTTTACTGCCCAACCAGTTTTCCTTGATGGAAATGCTCATTTCATCACTTTTCTTCTTCAGCGTATCGTTCGCTTCCTTCCGGTCGAAATAGGCATCCACGCGGGCTTTGGCCTTGGTGGTACGTGCCTGAGGCGACTTTCGCACCCATTCCAGTTCCCGATTGAGAAGTTTACTCTGGCGCTCGTAGGTAGTGGCCTCATTTTCCTCCCGAAGCGCCTTTTTTTCCAGGTAGTCGGCATAAGAGCCGGAGTATCGGCGCAGTTGCCCGCCTTCCAGTTCAATGATGCTGTCGCATACATTTTCCAGAAAATAACGGTCGTGCGTAACCATGAACAAGGTAATGCCGGGCTGCTGCAGGTACTCTTCCAGCCATTCAATCATCTCGATGTCGAGGTGGTTGGTAGGCTCGTCGAGAATAAGGAAGTCCGGCTCGTCGAGCAGGATTTTCACCAGCGCCAGTCGCTTTTGCTGACCGCCGGAAAGGCTCCCCACTTTTTGCTCAAAATCCTCCATCCGAAACCGGAACAGGGTTTCTTTCACCTTTGCCTCGAAGGTCCAGGCGTTTTGCTCGTCCATGTCGGCGATGGCTTCATTGAGCTCATCCGGGTTTTCCGGGTGCAGCAGGGCTTTTTCATAGCGTTGCACCACGCGCACCAGCGGATTGGCGGGGTCGAGCACGGCACTTAGCACGTCCATACCTGGCGGAAATTGAGGTTCCTGATCCAGCCAGCCGATCCGGATGTCTTTGCGCAGGGTAATCTTTGCGCCCTCGCCCTCAGAACCTTCCTTACCTGCAATAACCCGCATCAAGGTGGTTTTGCCGGTGCCGTTCTTGGCAATCAGCCCGATTTTCTGCCCCTTGTCTATGTGCAGGCTGATGTTTTGGAAAAGGACTTTTTCACCGTAACTTTTGGTTACGTTCTCTAAGGTAAGGAAGTTCATGTACGACTTACGATTTGCGACTTACGACTTGGGACTTGGGACTTGGGACTTGGGACGGGCAGCGAAGGTACTGCTTTTGGGTGGGATGCCGCGGATGTTCTGGGAACAAGGAAAGCAATCAATACAAAAAAATCTGCGTAAAATCTGTGCATAAAATCTGTGTAAAATCTGTGCGAAACTATCTGTGCGAAACCATCTGTGCGAAACACCCCAATCATCGTTCCATCATCCGAAACACAAGCTCCAGTTCAAATCCTCCCCTGACCAGGGAGGCAATGGTTTTATCCCGGGCTTTGTCGTCGCCGGCATATTGCTGCATTTTTTTGTCAACGAGCTTGCGTATCAATGCCTCGTACTCTTCTTCTGAGATGGCGTCTGTCGCCTGCCGAATGTACTCCGGCGCAATGCCGCGCATTTTCAGCTCCTGCCGGATGCGCACCTTACCCCAGTAATTGTTTCGGAATTTGCCGCCGGCATAGGCCATGGCAAAACGTTCTTCGTTGAAAAAATTATCCTCCTGCAATACCTGGTAAATCTGCTCGGAATCGGCGCTGGAAAGCCCCATTTCCTTGAGCTTGCTGCGCACTTCCTTGGGGCAACGTTCGCGGTAAGCGCAAAAGCGCTCCATTTTTTGTAAGGCCTGATCGGGGGTGATGGACATGAATAGTATTGGAGCTTAACAAGGTTGTTTTGATCAAAAATCGAGCTTATGCTGCATCTAATAATATAGCAATGGCAACCAGCAAGATCTGTAGAATCATCTGAAACAGAGACACTCTGTAAAGTTTCACTTTGATAAATAAAATAGTATTGATTTTATCAATCGAAAATTTCAAGGAATTAGCGTAGTCTTCAAGATGATCGCTGTCAATGGAATTTACCCATTTGTTCAACTTGATTTTTTGTACCCCTCTGGGTAGTAGTGATAACAGACTACAGATAATACTTATTATGAACGTTAAAAGGTATATATACTTGATATAAGTGGCTTCTCGTGGCAGTTGCTGAAAACTGCTCCAGAATATGGCCGAGAACCCTCCAATCAAAGCGATTAGTATGTTGACTTTATTGTCGGAAAGCAATATCAGGTTCTGCAGATGCGAAATAATATGCCAGTAATGTTGAATTCTGTTATCTGTTTTTGCCATAATTACTAATAGCAATTAGCCGAAGATTTTGACGAATAAATAGGTGAAGGAAGACCTAAAGACCGGTAAATGTAGTTGAAAAAAGATTTGCAGGGACTTGTCATGCCGCCAGACCGTACTGTCGGGCATTTTGGTCTCTGCTCTTAACGAGCGACTCATTTCCGCCAAAAGGCCACGGCCATAAACGAAATAATCCCAACTATGCCAATAAGGGCCGAAATAAACAGTATATCAGCAATAGATTCCAATCGTTTCTCCCGGCGCAGATTATTGGTTTTTATAGACGAAAAAGACAAGACCGCGGAGATAGCGAGGAGTAATGCTACAATCGACACAAACTCATCCACCAGATTATCCTTGTGCTGGTTGGTGAGATGAATAGACGTGATCACGAATAAACAAAACCCCAGCAAATTGGTCGCGGTATTGAGTATGTGTGGCGATG
>JADZFI010000178.1 GCA_020850025.1 Saprospiraceae bacterium | reverse complement strand
TTTTTAGCACGTTAGTTTTTGTTGAGCACAGCCGGGGATCAGACACCGTCAATCATTCGTCCGAGTCCGCCCAGGATACTTCCTTCCTCCTTGCCTGGCGAGGAGGCGTAGGAGGAAAGCTTAGCCGCCAGTCGGCTCACCGGCAGTGATTGCAGCCATACCTTTCCAGGGCCTCTCAATACGGCATAGAACAAACCTTCGCCTCCAAATACCATGTTTCTAATGCCTTTTACAAACTGAATATCATAGTCAACCTGTTGTGTAAAGGCTACTATGCAGCCGGTATCTACCCGCAGGACTTCACCGGCGCGAAGTTCGCGCTCCAGAATGTAGCCGCCTGCGTGTACGAACGCGAGCCCGTCGCCTTCCAGTTTTTGCATGATAAAGCCTTCACCGCCGAACAATCCGGTGCCCAGTTTGCGTTGAAACTCAATGCCTAATTGAACGCCTTTTGCCGCACAAAGGAAGGCATCTTTTTGGCATACTATTTTACCTCCATATTGTTGTAAGTCCAGTGGTACAATCTTACCGGCATATGGCGCAGCAAAGGTTACCCGTTGTTTTTCACCGCCTTGATTGGTAAAGGTGGTCATAAACAGACTTTCTCCGGTCAGTATTCGCTTTCCAGCAGTCATTAACTTTCCGAAAAAGCCCTCTGTCCGGTCGCTGGCATCGCCAAATACGGTGGCCATTTCCACCATGTTGTCCATGAACATGAAGCTGCCGGATTCGGCAATCACCGTTTCATTCGGATCCAGTTCAATTTCCACACATTGCATCTCTTCTCCGTGGATCTTGTAATCTATTTCGTGGTTGCGTCGCATGTTGTTTTTTTATGAATGTTGCAGAATAACGGGACAAATGTTTTATCGGCAGGGGGCTTCTACGCTGTATTTACCGACGAGTGTCCGCAATTTTTCGCTCAAACCCTCTATTTGTGAACGAATCCTAAAATCATTGTCCCCAGCGATACCAGGCGCCGAAGCTTATACCCGGACTTTTTGGAACGTTTTGAGCCCAGGCTGCCCCAGCGCCTGATACATTGATGCCGAATGAAGGTTTGATGGCCCAGGCTGCTTTGAAGCCCATGGATACCCATCCCTGGTTGTCAATATACAAACCGGTAAAGTCCTCAGCATCAGGCAGTGTTTTATCGCCATTTTCCAGCGGATATATGGTTTCCGTGAAAGCGCCTAACCAGACAGGTCCCAAGCGGGCGCCAATTTCCGCCCCTCCTGTTACGAAGTGAGAGAAATCATTGCTTCTGTAGCCATAACCACCGTAGGCAAACCAGTAAACGCGGCCAAGTCCCATGCCTAGGTTGACGGAGGGAATCAGGGTAACGGCATCATATCCGGTTCTCAAATCGGCTTCTGCCAGGTACTTTGATCCTGCCGGCAAGTTCAATTTCAAAGTTCCAGCCAGTGCCAGGCGTCCACGCAGAAATTGGTGTTTAATTCCCAGCGTGGTGTTCCCCAGACCGGTGAGTTGTCCGGAGGCGCCATTGCCCACTTGTGCGGAGCCGGATGTATTGACTTCGCCACGTTCGTTCATGACCAGAGGAATGGCGGTTATAAGGGTTGTATGCTTTCCGATACCGTATTCTCCGTAAAACTGAAGATTTCGCTCTGACACTTCTCGTTCCAGCACAATGTCCTGGTCATCTGCGCCGAACAGGGTGGTGTAGGTTGGAATGTAATTCCAGGACAGTTGGGCATAACCACCACCTTTTGGGTGAGCCCACGGACTTTGGGCTGCTGTAACTGCGCTGAAACATAGAAGCGCAAGACAAAAGAGTGTATGTTTTTGAAGCATAATCAGGCTATTTATGCTGCGAGCGTTCCCATGTTAAACAGGAACGCTCGCAAAGTACAACATATTCTAAAAAAGCGTGGTTCAAGCCAGTTTGGCTTCCAACTCAATAGGAACTGCTGAGAGCGCCTTGCTCACCGGGCAGCCATCTTTGGCAGCTTTGGCATGTTCTATGAACTGATCGTGGCTGATTCCCGGCACTTCAGCTTCGAGGTGCAGGGTGATTTTCTCGAAAGCCCAGCCACCGCTGCTGTTATCCATATCGATGGTAGCACTGCAGCGAAGTTCTGACGGTGGAAATCCTGCATTGGAGAGGCGAAAGCTCAGGGCCATGATATAGCAGCCGGCATGTGCGGCAGCAATGAGCTCCTCCGGATTGGTGCCGGCCTTGCCATCCTCGTTTTGAAAACGCTTGGCGGCGGAATAAGGGGTGCCATCCAACACGCCTGAAGGGCCGTTGAGTATTCCGGAGCCATCTGCTCCGGCGCCGCGCCAGGCGGCTGTTGCTGTTCTTTTAAAATGAGCCATGTTACTGGTTGTTTTGTTTGGACTTAAAACGGTGAAGCCAGGTATTTGTTCGGTTGAGAGCCTGACTTTAGTTTTGCAGATCAGGCATGTTGCCCTTGTTGCTGGAAGGCATGTACGCCTTAAACTTGGTGTCCATCTCCTGCAACAATTCCTGGTCTTGCATATTGGCTGCCATTTTCATCAGGTTTTGAACCGTAGAAATGGCGTAGTCGTTGTCCTGCTTGTATCCTTTTTGGAAATCGGCATTAAGTGACTCAAAGAAGCGCAGTTGTTCTTCCATTTGTACTGCAATTTCCCTGATTTTGGCTTTTGCCTTTTCCTTTTCACCTGCCAATATGTAAATATCGGCCATAAATGCCGTAAACTGGTCGTAAGGGAAATTCATTTGAGGGAATACCTCGAAGTACTTATCCACGAGCGCGATAGCCTTGTCATTTTTGTTTTCCATCACTAATTGACGGGCGAGACGGATGATGCTCACGCGCATGGTTTGGAGACTGGGCATATAGGAACGATCCACATAGGAACGCTGCTTGTCAAAGTTGCCCCATTTCCACTTGTCCATGATGTTTTGGTACATCTGATCCGTGTTAACGCCGCCAGCCCCAATGATGCCGTAGGCATCCATGGAACTTCTCACCTTTTTAGGAACCACCTGCAGGCTCAAACCTTCCAGTTGGAGATAATCCTCCAGGCCGAGGAGTTTATCTTCCCGACAAGTGACTGCCCAGTAAATAGGGCGTTTGCCAATGTTGGAGGCAATGATGTCCAGCATAGCCAGTTCATCCTTGATGATGTATTTCTTTTCGCGACCCAGGTCAATGCGCAGGGTGTCCACCATATTGGTGTTGGAGGTATCCACCAGCTTGTTCTCCACAAACCATTGCTTGTTGACCGGTATGAACATTTTCCGTGTTGGCAGGTAGGTGTCGAAGGCGCGTCCGGAGCCTGACTCCTGCTTGTGGTCTTCCGAAAGGAATTTAAGTACCTGACGGATGTCCATCTCCCGTTCTCCGCCAGGAGCGAAGTATGGAATTTGTACGCGTTTGTATCCCCTGATCTGTTCCTGTGGAATGCTCATTTCAATGGCTGGCGAGTTGTTCACGGCGCGCCTTAATTGAGCAATGTACCAGTCAACCGCGATCAGAGAAAGATTGACCACCCTCACATCCGTACGGATACCTTCCACTTCCTGGCAATACCAGAGGGGGTAGGTGTCGTTGTCGCCATAGGTGAAGATAATGGCGTTGGGGGCACAGGAATTCAGGAAGTTGCTGGCGTAGTCACGGCTGGCAAAGTGGTGTGCACGGCTATGGTCGTCCCAGTTTTGGGTAACCATAAGCAGGGGTGCTGAGAGGGCCAACACCGTAGCCAGCGGAGCAGCCAGACCTTTGAGGCTCTTTTGAAGCATATCCCAAAGCGCCACAACGCTCAAACCGATCCAGATACAAAAAGTGAAGAAGGAGCCGGCCAGTACGTAGTCACGCTCACGGGGTTCGTTGGGGGGTTGATTGGAGTAAACAATAATACCGATACCAGTGATGATGAACAAGGCCATTATGGCGGCAAAATCCTTGGGTTTTGTTCGGTAATGGAAGAACATGCCCAGTAAGCCAAGCAGGAAAGGAATCATGTAGTATTTGTTCCTGCCCTGGTTGTTCTTTTGGAATTCGGGTAGCTCTGCCTGGTTGCCAATCCGGCCGGCATCAATGGCATCAATACCGGTGATCCAGTTGCCGGATGTTGGATCCCACGCGTAGTAACCCTGCTCGCCGTTTTGGCGTCCGGAGAAATTCCACATGAAGTATCGCCAGTACATCCAGCCCAGTTGATACTTCCAGAAAAACTCTATGTTGTCTCCAAAGGTAGGTTCTCCTTTGGGTTTGTCTATCCAGCGACGATACAGTGCCGGGCGACCCTGGGAGTAGTCGCTCATGCGAGGGAATAACGTTTTGTCGCCGGCTGCGTATTCGTAATCTACTTTTTCATCTACTACAGCGTATTTGTTTCCTACGCGACCGTAGCGCTCTTCAGAATCAATTCCCACCGGCTGTGCATCGAAGTGCGGGCCCCGGATGAGTGGACGCTCACCGTACTGTTCCCGGTTGAGGTAGGGGAGCAGACGCATTGGGTCGGAAGGGTCGTTCATATTGATGGGCGTATTGGCATTTGCACGGATGATCACCATCCCGTAAGAGAAATAAGCCAACACCACTACACCAAGGGCAACCACTATTCGCTGAAGTAAACCGTTGCCGGTTTTTTGCGCGTAATTCAAGCCGTACCAAATGGCGCCGCCGAAGATCAGCAACACCGGAATAATGCCGGAGTAAAAGGGCAATCCAAACGAATTGACCAAAAACTTGTCGAAGGAAGCCCACATCGTGGGGATACCCGCGATGATCAGTTTTTGAATGGCCACAATGAAAACCACCCCGATGGCTGCAGCCACAAGCGTGCCGGTAACGGTTGGTTTTTTTGCTTTTTTGAAGTAATAAAACATGGCCAGCGCCGGGAAGGTCAGCAAGCTCAACAGGTGGACGCCAATGGACAACGCAGTGCTGAAGAAAGCAAATACCAGCCAGCGATCTGCCTCGGCGTTGTCGGGCAGGTTATACCATTTGAGGGTGGCCCAAAGCGTCATAGCCGTGAAAAAGGTAGACATGGCGTACACCTCACCTTCTACGGCAGAGAACCAAATGGAAGAAGTAAAGGCAGTGCAAAGTCCGGCAACAATACCAGCGCCAACAGCAGCCACGGCCTTGCCTCCGGTGGGTTCCTCTTCCCGGCAAACGAGAATCAGCCGCGCCAATATGCTGGTGCTCCAGCAAACAAACAACCCTGTAAAGGCGGTACACAATGCGGAAAGCAGGTTAACCGAGTAGGCGATGTTGGAGGGATTGTCGGACACCATTTCGGCTACCCAGGTAAACAATCTGCCGACCAGCAGGAAGATTGGCGCGCCGGGTGGGTGTACTACCTGAAGCTTATAAGCGCCTGAGATGAATTCACCGCAGTCCCAGAGACTTCCGGTGGGTTCGGCGGCCAGGCCGAGCACCACGGCTGCAATACCAAAAGTGATCCATCCGGCCAGATTGTTGAGCGTTTTAAAGGAAAAATTCATGTTTTATTGCTTGTTTGCGGCACATTTGGACTGTTGGGTAATTCCTGCCCGCCTATTTCCGTCGGGCCGACAGGGATTCAATGACCGCGCAAAACTATAAAAGTCCGCTCAAGTGAGGTTTTTCTTTTCAAAAAACAAAAAACGGTGAGGCGGAATTACCACCTCACCGTTCCTAAAAAGGATGGATTTGAAGAGATTTATCGGCAATAGAGCTGTTTTAATTACAGCAATGCCTCTATTTTATCCTGCAGGAATTTTTTCGTCTGAGCGCCCACTACTTTTTCCTTGAGTTCACCACCCTTGAAGATCAGGAAGGTAGGAATGCCGCGAACATTGTAGTTGGTTGGAACCTCCGGGTTTTCATCAACATTCAGTTTGCCGATTACTGCACGGCCGGCATATTCTGTTGAAAGCTCCTCAATTACAGGGGTCATCATGCGGCAGGGGCCACACCATTCTGCCCACAGGTCGATTAACGTTACTTTTTCACTGCCGAGTACTTCAGTCTTGAAGGTGGCATCGGTGAATTCTTGTGCCATATTACTTTGTGATTTAATTAATGCAAGTTTGAAATCAATATTGTAACGCTCAACTGGCGTAATGGTTGCAAAGATACGAGCAATTCAGACGCCCTGACAGGTGATTTATCTGAAATTGTCCGGGTGCGAACAATTAGGTCAGACTTTAGAAACTTGCGATCCATTCCTGAATTTGGGCCAAAAATGAGGTGAACAAACCTGGCTCAAACACAATGGGGAAAAGAAAACCGAATACGGCTCCGTAGTAGTGTGCTACGTGGTCTATGTTGTCGCGGCCTTTTTTGGCTTCGTATGCACTGAACCATAAATACAGTATGCCGAATATGAACCCGGGTATGCCAATAGGGATGAAGAAGAGGTAGATTTTGTTGGTTGGCAACATCAGGATGGAGGCAAACAAAACGGCTGCTACAGCCCCTGAAGCGCCTATACTGGCAAAGCTTGGCGAGTTACGGTACCTGAAGAAAGTAGCAGATGATGCCGCGACAATGGCAATAAGGTAAAACAGCAGGTAAATGATTTTTCCGGCTTCGGGGAAAAACAACGTGAACCACTGCTCCACAATTCGGCCAAAGAAGTACAACGTAATCATATTGAAGGCCAGGTGCATCACATCACCATGCAAAAAGCCACTGGTCAACCAGCGATAATATTCGCCGCGCTTAACTTCCTCATAAGGCCAGTGCTTCAGCTTATACGTCCAGTGGTGGTTATTAAAGGCCATCAAAGATACCAGGCAGGTAAATCCGATGATGATATGGTTGATTTCCAGATTATACATGAGTGTTCGAGTTGGTGAGTGTTCGAGTGTTCGGGTTGGCGTTCGGCCTGGTATTCTTGCTGCTCTTTGTGCCTTTGTGCCTTAGTGTAAACCTCGCGCCTTAACCTATTCATTGTGGTAGGGTTCATTTCTAAGGATCGTCATGGCGCGGTACAGCTGTTCCAGGCAGAATAAGCGCACCATTTGATGGCTGAAGGTCATGCTTGAAAGCGACAATGATTCGTTGGCGCGGGTGTAAACATCGGGGGAAAAACCGAAAGCGCCGCCGATCAGGATCACCATTTTCCTCCTGGAATCGCCCAGGCGTTTTTCCAGCCATTTGGAAAAGCCGATGGAATGGAATTGCTGACCTCTTTCATCCAGTAGTACCAGCCAGTCATCAGGGGCAAGTTTGGATAAAATAAACTTACCTTCCTCTTTCTTTAGCTGATCCGGATCCGAGGTTTTGGTTTTTACATCGGGCAGGATAACAAGGCTGAAGGGCAGATAGTTTTTCAGTCGCTTTTCAAACAGGCTGATTCCCGCTTCCAGATATTTCTCATTGGTTTTGCCGATGGCCCAGAGTTCCACTTTCATAAACTGACGGTTGAAAAAGGTGATCAAAGGTGTTTCCCTCCGGTCCAGCCATGGCTGCCCAGCCATTGATGTCCGCTTTCCTGAGCTGGGGTTTCCAGGCTGGTGCCCATGCTGTCGTTCCAGCGATTCAGATATCCGAAAAGGGCAATAACCCCCAGTATTTCCACAATTTCTCCTTCATCCCAGTGTTTTTTGAGGTTTTGTTCAATACATGGATCTACGCTGTTGGGAACAACCGAGGCCGCTATCGCAAATTCAAGGGCAGCTCTTTCCGCCTCGGAGTATGCAGGATGGGTCTTGTATTCCCAGATATGTTCCATTTTGCCTTGCTTCGCTCCATACCGCTCCGCCGCACGAATGGTGTGTGCCTGGCAATACTGGCATCCGGCTGTTAAGGAAGCCATATACCCGATCAGCCTTTTCAGATCACTGGTGACCCGGCCTTTGTTCTCCATGACTGCCATGTTCAGACCTATAAAGGCTTTGGCAATGGCCGGCCTTCTCTGCATGGTTAATACAGAGTTCGGACAAAAGCCCAGTGTTTCATTAAAAAATCGGGCAAGTTCAGCTACCTCCGGATCATGATCAGAGGGGAGAGGGGTGATGAGTGGCATGGAAATTTCGTTATATTGCAAGGCGTAAAGGTAACACTAAGGCACTAAGCCTCTAAGCCACTAAGCAGACTACTGGATATTTTGACATTGGACGATGGACATGGTCATGCAAAGGCATGATTCATAGCTAAATACAATACAAGTCGAATGTCCAATTTCAAAATGTCCAGTAGTCTCGGCACCAAAACACCAAAACACCAAAACACTTCTCTTTCCTTGTTGTTAATTTGCCTAAAATCTGACTCATGAAGTTTTCCTTGTTTTTCTCGCTTATAGCTTCCCTTGGTTTTTCCTGTGGAGCAGGGCAATCCGACAAAACAATTCCTCTTTCAACTATGCAGACAGTTAACAATGATGGCCCGGCATCTTCCGGCAAATCTGAAATTGCCACGCTTGGCGGGGGCTGTTTCTGGTGCGTGGAAGCCATTTATCAAGACCTAAAAGGGGTTTCCAAGGTGGAAAGCGGCTATTCCGGTGGCCATATTGACAACCCAACCTACAAGGAAGTGTGTTCCGGACTTACCGGGCACGCAGAGGTAATTCAGGTGACTTTCGATCCTGAGATCATTTCATTTGCGGATATCCTGCGCATTTTCTTCACGGTGCATGACCCAACCACACTTAACCGCCAGGGGAATGATTCCGGGACGCAATACAGAAGCGTCATTTATTATCACTCTGAAGAGCAGAAAAAAACGGCAGAAACTGTAAAAATTGAAGCCCAGGAAGCCTGGGACGATCCAATAGTGACGGAAATTACCGCTTTCGACAAGTTTTACAAGGCGGAGGATTACCACCAGAATTACTTCAAGGACAACCCAAACCAGGGCTATTGCTCCTTTATCATCGCCCCGAAAGTGAAGAAATTCCGGGAGAAGTATAAGGATAGGTTGAAGCAGTAAAGGGAGGGATTGGGTTTGAATCGTTTGAATCGTTTGAGTAGGGGCTGCCCTTGTGTTCGCCGTGTTGCCTGTTTGAGAAGGATTTGAATCGTTTGAAGGGTTTGAGTAGGGGCGACCCTTGTGGTCGCCCTGTTTGTGGTCGCCCTGTCCATGGTCGCCCCTACGGGACCCCTCAAACGCGTCGGCTGAACCCGCTGGTACATGAAACCATTAAACATCGGCGGCTGAACCCGCCGGTACAGCAGAATCCTACCTCACTACCGTAACCGTACCTGCTTTCCACTCTTCCACGCCATCCTTGAACAATATTCTGGCCTCCCAGGTGAACACCGCCGGATTGACGGGTTGCCCGTTTATGCGGCCGTCCCATGCGGAACTCTCGTCCTGGGGTAAAAAGTTGCGGCGTTCATGTACCAGATTCCCCCATCTGCTGAGAATGCGGAATATTTGAATTTGCGCCACATCCTCTCCTCCAAATATCCTGAAGCGTGCATTGGCAGTGTCTTCTGCATCAGGCTTGAAAATCTCCGGGGCATATATGTATCGTTCCTTGCTTACCGCAATGGTTCGATCGTCAGAAGCAGTGCATCCGGCACTGTCTAAGGCTGTAATGGTATAATGAATGGAGTAAGCGGGGGAATATCTGCAAGTGTCGCATAATAAAGATTGAAGTTCTGCAGGTTCAATGAGCCATTTCACAACACGATCGGGATCGCTGATCCCTCCTGCAGGCCATAAGGTCAGACTTTTCCCCAAATGTATACTGGTATCCGGCCCAAGCCCGAGGATGAGTTCGTCAGGCTGGGTGATGAGGAAACTGGTGTCTGAAGTGCAGCCGTCAGCACTTTCAATTTGTAAGATGTGGAGTCCAGGTTCCAGATTCCGGTACCTGGTCACAAATTCCAAAGGCGCGCCGTCCAATGAAACCGCATGCGGTGATCTGCCTCCCGCGATCTCTCCAATACTCACCTCTCCATTGTTGAATCCAAAACAAGTGATCGGTTGTACCTGCAAATCAGTGATGCTGAGTGTGTCCGGCTCCGCCACCCGAATGGCCAGGCTGGAAGAACAGCCATTTTGCTGGTTGGTAAGCACCAGTTGGTAGGTTCCTGCCTGATCCACCAGGGGTTTCAGTCCACCTGAGCCCGAAACCAAATGTCCGGTGCTGTCGGTGGTCCAGCTCACAGCAAAGCCCACTGAGGTGGGAGCGGATACCACCAGCTGCGCAGGTTCTCCCGTGCAGGTCAGGTGCTGAAGGGTGTCGCCATTCAACACAGGTCGGTAGGAATCGTCGAGGATTTGAACAGCCAGTGATGCGCTGCAGGGCGCCGATTGCGTGCAGGAGTTAGCAGCCTGCACACAAATGTTGCCGCCGGTATTGCCCAGGGTAATGTTCACCTGGTTACCACCCGGGCCGGTTACCATCACCGGCAGGAGCACCGAATCAATCATAGCGCCCGGTGGCCCTGACCAGATGTAAGCGCCGGCTCCGTACACCGGAGGAATGGAGTAGGTCATGGTGGCTCCCGGACAAACCTCCGCAGGACCAACGAGTTGACCAACCTGACCAAGCGGAGGCTCATATACCGCACTGCTGGGCGTTACATTCACGGTAAAATCGCATTGATCGCCGGCGAAACCGTCAATCATCAGGAAGTAATTGTGGCCGGGGGCAAGCGCTGCGGTGATAACTATCGGCTGGTTGCCTCCATTCTGCGCTCCATATTCGCACTCCAGCGGCTGGCCGGTGCAATCCTCGTAGAGTGCCATTTGAAGGCCGTCGCCGTAGGCGCAATTAGAAGGTATGACCGTAAAAGTGGCCTCTCCGGCCCCGGCAATAAATCCCATCCATTGGGCATTTTCCACCGTACCGCAAAAATTAGGCACAATGCCGGAGGGAAATCCCGCAGTGGAACCAAAATACCCGTTGAAATTACAATTGATACAAGCCGTGGCACAGGTGGTGGCTGAACTGCCTCCAGCACAGGCAGGAACCAGTTGTGCTGAAATGGTATACCCTGTGCAAGTGAGCCACAGGGTTAAAAGGAATGATCTCATGCTAATCGGAATTTGAAAGTCACTTTTGCAGGATTAATTACGGTGTACCAGTAAACGAGCTACTTCTGCCCGACCGTTGTTTTTGTTTTGAACCCGAACAAAATAGGTTCCGGCAGGCAAGGGTCTTACATCCAGATAGGCTCTGCTTACTCCTGCTCTTACCTGTATGGATTGCGTGGAAATGAGCGAACCTCCCAGGCTGTGCAGCGTTAAAATAGCATCGTAAGAGGCTTCGCTACGGAGAGCTACTTCCACCCTTGAGGAGGCCGGGTTGGGAGAAATCACCATGGTGTTTATGTCTTTTGTTTTGTCCCAGATGCCGACGGTTTCACCAATGTAGCAGTCTGGGTTGACCACAAAAGCGGCATCTACCAGCGGCAGTTTATCGAAGCCTTCAAACATGGTGGCGGTGAGTACCTGCGGACCAGCGCCCAGCCAGTCTTGCAGCAGGGTGGTGAACACCTGTCGGTAATCAAATTGTGTTCCCTGCAGTTGGTTGTCGCCTGTCAGGTTGTTGAGGTCAGGATTGGTTCCGTTCATGCCGGCCTTAATGGCTTTTCCAAAAATCATCATGGGCGCCAACGTGCCGTGATCAGTGCCGGCCGAGCCGTTTTCTTTGGCGCAACGGCCGAATTCCGAGAAAGTACAAGCAGTAACCAGATCGCCTATTCCCATGGCATCCAAATCGTTGAAGAAATACTTGACGGCTTCCGACAGGTTGCGCAGCAGGTCGGCATGACCGCCCAGAGTCACGATACCTTCCGGCGCGAGCTGGTCGCCGTGGGTGTCAAAGCCGCCTATGTTGCACAGGTAGATCTTGGTTTTACAGCCTCCCTTGATAAGTCGGGCGATGGTTTTGAGCTGATAGGCGAGGGTGGTTTGCGGATAGGCAGAAATAGCGTTTGATCCGGCGTTAAATGCCTGGGTGATGTACACAGAGTACTCGTCTACCGCTTTTTCCACGCCCATGATGTAGGCCAGCTCGTCGCCATACTCGGAGTCCGGAACATTGGGCAGCGGTGCGCCGCCAATGGTTTGCACCAGCGAGTAAAATCCTTCGGGATCCTGGCCATACAGGTTGATCACGTTTTGGTGCTCCGTTTCGGAGTGAAATCCCAGCGACGGGTTGGGGTCGCCCACTTGTATGCCCAGGGGATATAACTGATCTGGAGGAATCGGGGCGCCTTTTATGTCGGGGTACATGGCCTGAAGAGCCCGGGCCATCCAACCGGATTTCAGGTTGAATTTCTCAGGAGTACCGTCTCCACCGCTCATCCAAAGGTCGGTTCCTTTGAAGTGGGAGCCGTTTAGGCCTTCGTAGCCTACCCCTTGTACGATGCTCATCCAACCTTTGTCGTACATTTCCTTCATGCCAGTCATCACCGGGTGGAGCCCCACCTGATCGGCATAGGGGAGGGTATTGTCTAGTTTAATGAACTTTTCCGGACCCACTTCCGGCACCTTTATTACGGGACGCAATTCAGCGTAGCGGTCGTATTGCTGAATAGGTATGATGGTATTCAGACCATCGTTCCCGCCCTTTAGCTGTATCAGCACCAGAATGCGGTCCTCCACGCCATCACAGGAGTTGAGGATTTGGGAGATTTTGGAATTGGAGAATGGCCGCATCGGGAAGCCGTTCACCACAAATGGGGAAACGCCTGCGGCAGGGAATATTTTGAGAAAGTTGCGACGGTCCATGGTTAAGTGTTCGAGTTTTTGAGTGTTCGGGTGTTTTGGTGTTTTGGTGTTTTGGTGTTTTAGTGTTTTGGTGTTTTAGTGTTTTGGTGAGATTAGTGTTTTGGTGAGATTAGAATTTATATCAAGGTATTGTATGCTTGGAAAGAAGTGTTTAAATTAGAAGAATCAAATCACATTTAAACCACTACATCAATGAAAATCATTACGCGTTTTGAAGATTTGGAATGCTGGAAAGCTGCCAGAATTTTGGCTAAAAGTGTTTATCAAATTAGCCAGAGTGGTCCGCTGGCAAATGATTGGGTAACCAGAAGTCAGTTCAGAAGAGCTGCTTTATCCATCATGAATAATATCGCCGAAGGATTTGGCAGGTTTTCTTCAAAGGACTCCGTTCGTTTTTTGGATATTGCAAAAGCCTCATGCAACGAGGTGAAAAGTATGCTTTATCTCTTTGAAGACATCGACTATTTGCCCGTTGAAACTTTTCAGCAATTACACCGAGAGTTGGATACCGCAGCCAAGTTGACCAATGGGTTTACCCGTTACCTGAATAAACAACAGCAAGCTCAACCCACCCAAACACCAAAACACTGAAACACCAAAACACTTCTAAAACACCTGATACTCCGGTGCATACATCACGGCATTTACCAACCGGGAGAGCGGGATTTTCACCTCTGAATCGTTTCCGGTATTGATAAAATTATCCCATTCATACACCCAGTCCGGAGCCGGGAGTTGATCCAGGAAAACGGTATTCAGGAAATAGTCCAGCCGCTCGGCGTCGGGTTCTTCCGGGAAAAGGTATTGCAGGAGTTCTGTCACCAGAACTAACGAGTTTGAAGGAGCGGAAATCACTCCGCTGTCGCGCACCCAGGCGGCAATATCCAATTGAGTGCCGATAGTATCATTGGAGCCGCTTCCCCAGGCATGGGTTCCGGTGAGAAGTATCTGAGGCAGTTTATAGCGCTGCACAATGGTGGAAGAATTGAAAAACTGCCGGTTTAATGCCGGGTCTTGATAATACCCGGAATAGCCGGCTACATCCAGCGGAAAGAACAGATCCATGCCTGCACGGGTGAGCATGCGCTCCAGTACAGAGGCGCTGAAGAAGTCCACATAATGTTTGCTGTTTTCTGCCACAGGGTCCGGAATGGGCAACTGGAAAAAATTGAAGGCTTGTAGTGTTAATTCAAGCGGACTTTTAATGAGTGCACCAAAAATCTCGTCGGTATTGCTGGAGTCGTCCACATCATAGAAATGCTCGCTTTGCAGCAGTTTTTCCAGTACAGGTTTGATTTCAAAATTGCTGTCGATCAACAATTGCGCCAGTGGAGCGATCACCTCATCCTCCACCTCTTGCGGTACGATCCGGGTGACGAAAAAATGGTACAACCTGCGGCAGAAGAGCTGGGTGGTGGCGGGCTGGGCAAAAACCAGATCTACGAAAGCCTGCAACTCGGCCACCATACCTGCGGCATCCTGGGTAGTGGCGTTAATGGTTACACCACCAAATCGGGCGCTGAATACTTTAGGATTAAAATCGTGACTCTGCGGATAGGCTTTCCCGGCCGGAATCATCGTTTCAGGGTCAGAATACTGATGCCGCTGGGCATGATTAAATCCGGTAAATACCTTTGCTGCCTGGATCACATCCTCTTCTGTGAATGTTGTGTAATCGCCCGGGCCGGCGGCATCCCCACGGCCCACGGTGAACAGTTCAAAAAATTCGCGGGCAAAGTTTTCGTTGGGGTTCTGGGCAAAATTCTGGTCGTTATCCAGATATCGAAGCATGCAGTTGTCGGTAACCATCTTTATCACCAGTTTTTTCAGGTTACCCATGCTTCCCCAGCGCAGAAGCGACAAATAATCGAAGAACTCCATGCTGCTGCCGCTGGCAGCGTCTACGGCCATGAACTGGTGAAAAAACAGCGCCATGCGGTGGGAGGCCCCCGGGTCGTGCAGGGCTTCATTTACCCACCAGCCCATCACATACCGGGTGAGGTCCTGATCGTCGGCGGGTAATGGGGCGCTGGGGGGCTGTGGAGGATTGATCCAGGGGGCCGGAGTGCCGGCGCCGGCGGTATAAACGGGTTGTTCAATCTGGAGCGGGTAGGGGACAAGCAGGGTGGAGACAGCCTCGGCCGCCGTCATGCCGGCCAGTTCGTCCACCCTGGCGCGGGTATAACGGTAGCTGCTGCGGCGAAGTAAATGCGCGGCCTTGCGCTGCCCTAAAACCCCCGCAAGAGGATTTAAAGAAGCCATTGTAAATCGGTTAAAGGTTGACTAGAATATAGTCTTCAGGTGGGATTCGGAGGCGGGATGTCTGATGTTCGTCGGGCGACGAAAGTTGGAGGATTATTCAACCTTTCATGCACT
>JADZFI010000177.1 GCA_020850025.1 Saprospiraceae bacterium | reverse complement strand
GCGCTACAAAAGTGCTGCAGGTGGCTGATGCGGCTTATGATAATTTTGATGGTCAATCGTACTCAGCAGCTATTGCCGAGATTGCTAAAAATAATGGCGCCAAGGTGTTGATCCTCAGTCACTCTTCGACTGGAAAAAGCATTGCAGGCCGGCTTTCTGTTCGCCTGAATGCAGGACTTGTTTCCGGCGCCAACAGTTTGCCAACGGCTAACGGACAATCACTCCGGGTGAAGAAATCTGTTTTCTCCGGAAAAGCCATTGCTGAATATGAAATTTCCAGCGAAGTAAAGGTGATTTCCCTGATGGGAAATGCCGTAAAACCGGAAAACCTGGGCACTGCAGTTGCAGTTGAAAACACCAGTGTTGCTTCCAGCAAAGGTCGCATACGGGTAAAATCCGTTAAAACCCAGGAAGGAACTGTTCCGCTTCCGGAGGCTGAGGTGGTGGTTTCCGCCGGCCGTGGCATGAAAGGCCCGGAAAACTGGGGGATCATAGAGGAGTTGGCCACAACGCTCGGCGCTACAACTGCTTGCTCCCGTCCGGTTGCCGATGCTCACTGGCGTCCGCACCATGAACACGTTGGACAGACTGGTATTGCCATCCGTCCAAATTTGTACTTTGCCATCGGTATCAGCGGCGCCATTCAGCACCTCGCCGGGGTAAACAACTCCAAAGTCATTGTAGTCATCAATAAAGACCCGGAAGCTCCGTTTTTCAAGGCTGCTGATTATGGAGTGGTGGGCGATCTGTTCGAAGTGGTGCCTCAGTTGAATGCAGCCATCAAGAAGTTTAAAGCAGGATAACGACTACGACTTGCGATTTACGACTTGCGATTTAGGATGGTGGAGTTGTGAGTGAAGTTTTTAGGGTAAGTCGGTAAGGAGAGTATCCATTCCAGTATAAACCTTCCCCAAAATTCCAGATTCAATACAACAATGAAACGCATAGAACTTGAAATAGTGGCGCTTTCTCACAGTATGACCCAATCGCATAACTATGCGGTGGTACTGGGTGAACGCCGCGGGAAACGCCGGCTGCCGATTGTCATCGGAAGTTTTGAGGCACAGGCTATTGCCGTAGCTTTGGAGCGTATGGTTCCCAATCGTCCGTTGACCCACGATTTGTTTAAAAATGCGTTTGATGCATTTGATATTCAACTCAAAGAGGTGATTATCAGCAATCTGCTTGACGGGATTTTCTATGCACGGTTGGTGTGCGTTAAAAACGGGGAGTTGTTCGAAATTGACTCCCGTACATCCGATGCCATTGCTATGGCGGTGCGCTTTGAGTGCCCGATATTTACCTACGATTTCATTCTGGAAGCTGCCGGCGTTATTCTGGAAGAACAGGAAGGAGGTAGTTTCTCTACTGTGCCGGCGCCGGCCGAGCTGGATGAGGACGCAATAGAAACCTGGCCCATAGATGCCCTTCGTGGACGCTTGCAGGAGTCTCTGGACCATGAAGAATCTGACATGGCAGCTAAAATCCGGGACGACTTGAAAAGAAGAGAGGAGAAGGATTCGCACCGGAAGTGTATTGATAAATGCATATACGCGGAAATACGAGGCTTAATGTTGCCCGTATTTCCGCGTTTTTTTTACAGCCTATTCCTCCATATTCAGGTAAATATCAATTAGATCAATTCCATAACTTACATTTACAGGCAGGTTTTATGAATGCCGACAAAACTCATGTGGAAAACAATTTTCTTATCGCAACTGCTCCTTCTTTTCAGCTACTTGCTTGGGGCTCAAAAACCGGTGCTGGTGATCCCAACGGGGCATAGCGCCTCCATTCATGCTGTCTCCTGTTCTTCCGATGGAAAATACTTTCTCACGGCGGGGGGCGATAACCTGGTGAAGATATGGAATTCAGAAGGTCAGGAAATCCGAACGTTCAAACCTGTCGACGCCGAATATCGCCAGGCGCAACTTTCACCGGATGGCACCCGGATACTTGCCGCCTATTGTCAGGAAAGCACAGATGCATGGATACTGAATGCACTCACCGGTGAAAAAACAATGACCCTGAAAGGTCTCGAAACACCTCTGAAAGTAGCTAAGTACGCTCCCGACGGCCAGACCGTCATTACGGCCGATGAGGCTGGGATGCTTAGTTTGTGGAACACAAAAAACGGCAAACTCCTGCATCGGTGGCAAGGGCATGATTCAGCGGTACTTTCACTTTGCTTTTCTCCTGATGGGAAATATCTGGCCACCAATACCGTAAACGGGATCACCAAAATATGGGATGCTAAAACCGGCGTCGAAAACCAGCTGCTCTCAGCGGCACTTATGAAAGACTGTATCAGTGTGACAGGTTTTTCCCCCGATGGAAAAACCATCTGTGGTACCTGCAAAAATATCGAATTCGAGGTGGCGCTATGGTCCATGGAAGCCAGGCAAAAAATTGCAACGACCCATGGATATAACTGTTTTTTTTCACCGGATGGAGCCAATATCTGTGTGTTACAGTTTAACGGAGCCGCCATTCTTCCTGTTGAAAAACTGAGTGCTGTGCCATTGCAGCATTTGGTAGCGCCCTTGAGGCCCTCTGAAGTAGCCATCCCGTTCTACAGTCAGGATGGCCTGTTCCTTCCAGATGGCAAAAGCCTGTTGTTATATGCCGATTCTTACCCGGTGGTTTACGATGTCCTGACCAGCAAGGAACTATGGGCCATGAAAGGGTACGCCGAACCGATCCAATGCGTGACATTTTCTCCTGATGGCACGAGCTGCCTGGTGGGCAGCAGAAACGATATCGTAGATTGGGATTTGAGGGAAGGGCAGGTGGTGAAAAGGTTGACTGGCCACGGAGCGGATGTTCGTCAGGTCAGGTATGCGCCCGATGGTCAAAAGATCGTTTCCGTTGGTAACGATTATGTGGGCAGGGTTTGGGAGGCCGCCAGTGGGAATATGCTTTTTACGGCAACAGGAATGGCGGTATTGCCCCTTCAATCCTATGCAGGTATTATGGCCATTTCTCCGGACGGTCAATACTTTGTCAAAGGGCATAGTCCGGGCTGGCAGGAGGATACGCCACAGCTCAGTCTTTGGAACCTGAGCGACGGCAGTCTGCGGAGCATGATTGGCGAAAACAAAGACAG
>JADZFI010000176.1 GCA_020850025.1 Saprospiraceae bacterium | reverse complement strand
TGGTAAAATGGTTTTGTGGACGAACCTGTTTCAATGCATCAAATACCGCTTTGGCCATGCCGGGGGTAAATTCCTTGCTCGACAAGCCGTAGCGTCCGCCAACCACCCGCGGGATGGTATCCCAGATGCCTTGTCCGAAGCCTTCAGCAAAGGCCGTTACTACATCCTGATACAGCGGCTCGCCTGCTGCGCCGGGCTCTTTGCAACGATCGAGCACGGCAATTTTTTGCACCGTTTTTGGAAGCGCTTCCAGCATGTGCTGCACAGAAAACGGGCGGTACAATCGCACCTGAAGCACGCCGGTTTTTTCACCCTGGCCATTCAGATAATCGGAGGTTTCCTGGGCTGTTTCGGCGCCGGAGCCCATCAGGATCACCACGCGTTCGGCATCCGGAGCGCCATGGTAATCGAACAGACGATATTGCCGCCCCGTGAGTTCGGCGAAACGATCCATGGCAGCCTGAACGAATTCCGGGGTACGGAGATAAAACGGGTTGGCGCTTTCCCGGCCCTGGAAATACACATCGGGGTTTTGAGCCGTTCCGCGCACTACGGGCCGGTCCGGACTCAGGGCCCGACGCCGGTGAGCAATGACATCCTGCTCGTCGATCATGGCCAGGATGGTTTCGTCCGGGATCAGATCAATCTTGTTCACCTCGTGAGAGGTGCGGAAGCCATCGAAAAAATGAATGAAGGGCAGGCGGGCTTTGAGGGTTGCCGCCTGGGCAATCAGGGCGCCATCATGGGCTTCCTGCACCGATCCGGAGGCCAGCATGGCGAATCCGGTGGTGCGCGCCGCCATCACATCGCTGTGATCGCCGAAGATGGAAAGGGCCTGGGCGGCCAGGGAGCGCGCTGCCACGTGAAAGACGGCGCTGGTGAGCTCGCCGGCAATCTTGTACATGTTGGGCAACATGAGCATCAAGCCCTGTGAGGCGGTGAAGGTGGTGGTGAGTGCGCCCGTTTGCAGGGCGCCGTGTACTGCACCGGCGGCTCCGCCCTCGCTCTGCATTTCGATCACCTCCGGCACGTGGCCCCAGATGTTTTTTATCTTTTTGGAGGTCCACTCATCGGCTAGCTCGGCCATGGCGGAGGAGGGGGTGATGGGGTATATGGCGCATACTTCGTTGACCCGATAGGCGATGTACGCGGTGGCTTCATTGCCGTCTATGGTGACCTTTTTGAATGACATGGTTGCGGATTTTTTTTCGCACAGGTTTTACGCAGATTTGTTTCGCACAGATTTTACACGGATTTATTTCACAGATTTTACACGGATTTCATTTCGCACAGATTTTACACAGATTTTTTCGCACAGATTTTACACGGATTTTTTTCACAGATTTTACACAGATTTCATTTCGATGGCGTGGCAGGGGCATTGCTCGTAGCATACGGCGCAGCCGGTGCATAGGTCGTAATTGAACTGGTAGCGATTGCCTTTGCCGAGTTTGATCACGGCGTCTTCCGGGCAGGCGCCGTAGCAGCCGTCGCATTCAAAGCAGTTGCCGCAGGAGAGGCAGCGTTGTGCTTCGTAACGGGCTTCTTTTTCGGTTAATCCGCCGAGCACTTCCCGGAAATCCTGTACGCGAAGCACCTGGCTGGCTTCGGTTTGTTGTTGCTTGGGAGCGTGGGTTTGGTACCAGATGTGCAGTCGCTCATAACCTACCAGGGGGTGCTTTTCCGGTTTTTGGTAGCGCTCACCCCGCAGCCAGGCGTTGATGAATCGGGCGGCTTTTTTGCCATGGCCAACGGCGGTAGTGACGGTGCGTTCGCTGGGCACCATATCGCCACCGGCAAAAATGCCTTCGGCGCCGGTCATCATATCAGGGCCCACTTTTACGCTGCCGTCCTGATCGAATACCAGACCGGGAATGTTTTTGAGAAAACCGGTATCTGTTTCCTGGCCAAGTGCCAGAATGAGGGAGTCGGCTTCAAGGGTTTCATATTCGCCGGTACCTTCCGGTTTGCCATCTTCGTTGACGCGCATGATTTCCACCTTGATAACACTGCCTTCTACTTCCTTGATACTGCGCAGCCAGTTGATTTTCACCCCTTCAGCCAGTGCCTCATCGGCCTCGAATGCGTGAGCGGGCATGTGGTCGCGGTCGCGCCGGTAAATGATCATGGGCTCGTAGCCGAGTCGGATGGCTACCCGGGCGGCGTCCATGGCGGTGTTACCACCGCCGTACACGGCTACTTTCCGGCCCAGTTTGGGGGCATTTCCGGTTTCGGTGTCTTTCAGGAAGGTGAGGGCGTCGAGAATCTGTCCGGCATCCCGGGCGGGAATGTCCACTTTCTTGGAAAGGTGTGCGCCAATGGCGATGAACACCGCATCGAAACCGCCGGCCTGTTTTTCCTGCATGAGATCGGTTACGCGCGTGTTCAGTCGCACGCGCACCCCCATGTGCAGGATTCGATTGATTTCTGTATCCAGCACTTCCCGGGGCAATCGGTACGGTGGAATCCCGAAGTGCATCATACCGCCCAACACAGGGCCGGCTTCGCAAATTTCCACTTCATGACCGGCGCGGCGCAGATGATAGGCGGCAGAAATACCGCTGGGGCCGCCGCCCACGATGAGTATTTTTTTGCCGCTGGAAGGCGCCTGGAATGGAATCTGCCACCCTTCCTGGAGGGCTAGATCGCCCAAAAAACGTTCAATGGCGTGAATGCTCACCGGAGCGTCAATGTGGGTCCGGTTGCAGTGGTCTTCACAGGGGTGATAGCACACCCGGCCATGCACGGCAGGCAGGGGGTTTTCCTCCACAAGTTTCTCCCAGGCTTCGCGGTAGCGGCCTTCCTGGGCGAAGGCGAGCCAGGCCTGAATGTTTTCCCCCGCCGGACAGGCGTTGTTGCAGGGAGGCAAAAAATCGGTGTATACCGGAATTTTTGTGCGTTGAGCGCCGGTTCCTTCTGCGTGTGCACGCAAATCCGAGGGTTGGGTAAGATCCTGATGCATCATAAGCTGGGTAATTGAAGTCCGAAAGTCAGGGAATTCTAAACCACGGATTATGATGCTGCTCAGAGGCGGGGTTGATTTTTGTGAGGTATTGGACGTTGGACTATTGGACAATGGACGTTGTCCAGAGTCTAAAAAAAAACCCGATCGCCATTGCAGCGATCGGGCCCATTTTCACCAATCCTAAAAGTCTATTGGGGTTTATGGCTGGAAATTAATCCCGTTCGGCATGAATGATGACTCGTTCACCGTCGATGATGCCAGACAATTCCAGGTCATCGCCATCCAGGTCAATATCCAGTTTAATGCGTTCGCCCTCATTGTTTTCGAGTTCGAGCTCTTTGTCTGCCTCGTCCACTTCGTAGTCGCCGGCCTGGGTTTCGCTGGTTCCATCTTTGTAGGAAATGAACCATTCGAAATCGCCATTGGAACCTGAGTAGGCTTCAAATTCCATTTTTGAGCTGTTCACGACAAATCCGATGGATTCAACCCCGTCGAATGTGAATGATTTTACTTCCCAGTCACCTTTCAGTTGTTCCCTGAGCGTGGGATCGTTGTCGTCTTTACATTTGTCGCAAGAGGTTAGGGTTGGCACGACCAACAAAAGGAATGCCAGGGCTTTGATGCCAAAGTTGTTGTTCATAGCTAAAGAAGTTGTTTAAATCAGGTAAAATGTGTTTTGACGGGTCAGGAATGCCGACCAGCTTTGAGTCCTACGAAATAGGCGCGAAGCGCTGCTACGCTTATGATCAATCCAATGATCAGTAGCATGGTTTCAAGTGTTTTCACGAAGCGTACTCAGATTTCGGTAGGAGGAATGGGGTTAGGAACAGGGTTCTTCACCGCAGGGATGGATTTCAGGTAGGCATAAATGGCGCGCATGTCTTCGTCCGACATATGTACCAGATTTTGCCAGGGCATGGGTGGAAGCAGCGGCCGGGTGCCGTCCATGCCTTTGGATTTTCCCTCGCGAAGTGCTTTCTCAAACATTTCGTAGGTCCAGTTGCCCAAACCGGTGTCGTCTGGTGTCAGGTTGGCTGCAAAAGAAACACCCCATGGTCCTACGGTGGCTGTCAGGCTTGGATTTAACAAAGCCCACTGACCAGGTGCGACCATTTTTTTGTCGGTAATAGCCGGCAGCGGTTCGTCGGACGGATGACCGGAAAGTAGTCGCTCCATGTTGGGCGCCGGTCCTTTTTCAGTCATTACCTTTGGGGTGTGGCAATCGTTACAACCGGAAATGCCTACCAGGTATTCTCCGCGTTTGATTTGCGCGGCAGGATCCACTTTAGGTGCAGCAACGGCCGAGGCTTCAGGAGTTTCCGTGTTTTTGGTGCATTGGGAGCCAATAATGGCGAGGGAAAGCCCGGCAAGGGCGATAAAATAGGGTTTCATGTGCAAAGTTGTTTTTGTTTTCAGCTTAAAAAGATGGTACAAAAGTGAGGCTCACCCCAGTCTGACACCAACTTATTAAGGATGAGCCGATGATTCCGGTGGATGAATTGCTCTTTTTAGCTACTGACGGAACTTTGATCCAATGTTTAGGTTTTTAGGGTGCACATATGAAACCTATTAATTTTACAGGCAAAGACCTGTTGTTTCTCGGCTATAAGGAAGGAAAAGCCCTTGGCGTTGCCCTGGAAATTGCCAACATGTTGGCCGGAACAGAGAAAAAACAGTCCATTCTGACCAGCCTGAGCAGGGTGCGGAAAAAGCCGGACGACTACCTGAACGATCCGGTATGGCAGCCACTGGCCCAGGCGTTTGTGGAAGCTGCACAGGAGGCGGCTGCTAAAGCGGTTATTTCCTTGAAAGAGCCGGATCAACCATACGCCATCTTCGGAAAAGAAGCCATTGAAGAAGGCGCATTGACCCAGATGAACATTGCCATGCAGTTGCCGGTGTCGGTTGCCGGTGCGCTCATGCCTGATGCCCACCAGGGCTACGGGCTGCCCATTGGCGGGGTACTGGCTACCCGGAATGCGGTTATCCCTTACGGTGTTGGCGTGGATATTGGCTGCCGTATGGCGCTGACGGTATTTGATATTCCCGAGGAGCATTTTTTTGAACACCGATCCTTGTACAAGCGGGAACTGATCGCTCATACCGCTTTTGGGGCAGGCAATGGTTTTACCGGAAAAGACCGCGCCTACCACCAGGTACTGGACCGAAAAGAGTTTGAGCTGACCAAGTTGCTGCGCGAACTCAAAGAAAAGGCCTTTGCGCAACTGGGCTCCTCCGGGGGCGGCAACCACTTTGTGGAGTGGGGAATCATTGATTTTTCTGAAACAGATGCTGCTCTGGGGGTTGAAAAAGGGCGTTACCTGGCGCTGCTCACGCACTCAGGCTCCCGCGGACTGGGTGCTGCCATTGCGGGTTATTACACCCGGGTGGCCAAGGACCTCTGTAAACTGCCTGCCCATGCCGCCAACCTGGCATATCTGGATCTCGATACCGAAGCCGGGCAGGAATACTGGATGGCCATGAACCTGGCCGGCGATTACGCCTCGGCCTGCCATGAAGTGATTCACCGCAAGCTCACCAAAGCCATTGGCGGCACTGTGCTCGCAAGGGTGGAGAACCACCACAACTTTGCCTGGGAGGAGTTGCTCGACGGGGAGGAGCTGATTGTACACCGTAAAGGCGCCACCCCGGCAGGTGCAGGTGTGATGGGCATCATTCCGGGTTCCATGACCGCGCCCGGATTTCTGGTGCGCGGCCGGGGCGAAGCTTCTTCCCTGAACTCCGCATCGCACGGCGCCGGCAGGCAAATGAGCCGAACCCAGGCCATCAAAAACGTGAGCAAACATCAACTGCGCGAATTCCTCCAGCAAGCGGGTGTAAGCCTCATCGGTGGCGGGCTCGACGAAGCGCCCATGGCCTACAAAGACATTCACCAGGTAATGGCTGCTCAGCAGGACTTGGTGGATGTAGTTGCCCGTTTTGTGCCTAAAATGGTGCGAATGGCGGATGACGGCAGTCGGGAAGATTGATTTGTTGATTCCAACTTGAACAACAAAAAAGCTTTGCTGTAAGTGCTGAATTTTAACTTGCACTTATAAGAGTATTGCTAATATTTCTTGCATCAGCTCTGCTTCTTTTGACCGCCTGGTCACGGCAGGAAGTGGTATCTAACTGCATGACTGGTGGTCGTTCAATGCCGATCAGCTACCCAATGATGTCCGGGAATTTTGCCACAGATTTCCGGGAAGTCAGACTTATGCTATGCTGAATAGCCTTGGGAATCCGTTGTATTTCAATATTGGGGTGCATTTGGTGAGCCCTTGAGTTGTTTCCCGTAGGGTGTTCCCCGCAGATCTCGCAGATCTGCGGGAAATAACCTCCGCCCCATCAAACACTCCCAATCACCTCCACCAGGTTCGCATCATTGG
>JADZFI010000175.1 GCA_020850025.1 Saprospiraceae bacterium | reverse complement strand
GTACACCATTAAAAGGGGGTGCCTGATGCGTGCATTGACGAGCATTACGCCTGGCATGGAACGGCTTTCCGTTGGTGTAGAACACCCAGATGATTTGATTTGGGATTTGCTACAGGCACTGGAGTAGTGCCGCGGCCGTATCTTTGACCTAAACAAAGAGCGCAACTCCACGCATTTGCCTACGTTCATTTGGTTTAAAGTTGTTGCAAGGGGCATTGAACTTTACCTTTCAATAGTATGTTGTAACCCCAAATGCGAATTGTCAACGTAATTATTTTAGCCCTACTCTTGCCTGCCTTCGGCTGCACGGCGCAAAACAAATATCCAAAAATGAGCAATGACCCGCTTCTCTGCAATCCCGACACCGGGATATGCGAAATGCCTGCCACCACGACACTGGCTGATGCTGGCGCCACCTTGAGCAAAGCGGACGACAAACCCATCCGGGTTGTTTACTTCACCGACCCAATCTGTTCGTCTTGTTGGGGTATTGAGCCGCAATTGCGGCGGCTCAAACTCGAATATGGCGAACACCTGCATGTCGATTACCACATGGGCGGGCTGCTCCCTGATTGGAGCTACAACAGTGGCGGGATTTCCAAACCGTCCGATGTGGCGGGTCACTGGGACGAAGTGAGCATTCATTATGATATGCCCATTGATGGAGACGTGTGGTTGGAAGATCCACTGCCGTCTTCTTACCCACCGTCAATTGCTTTCAAGGCAGCACAAATGCAGGATGAAAAACGGGCAATTGCCTTTCTTCGGCGTATCCGGGAAATGGTGTTTCTGGAAAAGAAAAACATCACCAAATGGGAGCACCTTGCCCTTGCCGCCAAGCAAACCGGGCTGGATGTGGACCGTTTCAAGGCAGATTACGAAGGCAAAGCGCAAACCCTGTTCCAGGAAGATCTGGCGTTGGGCCGCAGCCTCAATGTGCGCAGTTTCCCCACGCTCATTTATACCGATGCCGATGATCAAAAGCTCGTGATGAAAGGCGTTCGGCCTTATGAGCATTTTGAACAGACGCTGCTGGCGCTGCATCCGCAGGCCCTTAAAAAGGCGTACGACAAGCGTCCGGAAGCCCTGTTCAGCCATTATCCTACCCTTACCATCAAGGAGTACAGCGTGCTGGCAGGCATGAGCCGTGAGCAGGCAGAAAAGACGCTCCAGTCTTTGCAGGCAAAGGGCACGTTGAAGGCGTATCAAAGCAAAAACGGCGTGATGTGGCAATGGGCGAAGTGAGAGTGGGCTACCTATCTAATGGCGCCAAGTCGTTCCCGTACTTCGTCTTTTAGTGTTACTCCGATGGGAATCACTTCTCCGTTTTTCAAAAACACCTTGCTGGTGCTAATCTGCTCAACATAGGTTTTGTTGATAATGTAGGAGCGGTGCGTTTTCACAAAAAACTCTTCCGGGAGCATTTTCTGGCTTTCTTCAAAGCCATGCCATACCAGGTGTTTCTTTTCCGGAGTAACATAATACACCCCTCCGCCAAAGGCTTGCACGTAGATGATTTCTTTAAGCTTTAAGGTAAGATTGTTTCGGGTAGGCAAGGCTACGGTCTGTTCCAGCATGGCCTGCTGATCGGGGCTATGCTTACTGCGTATTTCTTCAAGGCTTTGTTTCAGTTGAAAATTGTCTTGTGCCAGTTTCTGGTTTTGCTCGTCAAGCATGCCGATATTTTCCTGCGTGAGCCTGAAGTTCTGGCGCCAAACAAAGGCCAAGCCGGCGAACATGATACAGGCAATTCCGATGAGGGTAAGCAACAGATTGGAGGTTTCGATTTGCGAGGCCTGCAGTTGATTGTGGGAACTGAGTAGCGTAATGGAGTCCGACTGCACCTTGTGTTTGTTATGGTCAATTACCTTCAGATATTCGGCACTGGAAATGGAGTCGCGATATTGAGCCATTTGATCCAGTACCAGGACAATATCGCGGTGTTGATCGTGGAGCAATTGCATACGCACAACGTTACGGGCGGCTTCGTATCTGGGGGTAATGGCAGCTTCTGTCAAAGAGTCTCTTAACACTGAATCAGCCATCATACTGTAATTCAGCGCAATAGCGAACTTGTTTTCAGCGGCATAAGTTTCGCCCATTTGGTTGAGTGCTATACCCAGCCGCTCCCGGTCGCCGATGGTATCTGCCAGCACCATGGCTTCCTGGAGGATACTTCTGGCTTCTGCGAGTTGTTTGTTTCTGGTGAGTGTGCCTGCATAGCTTACCATGGTCACTACCTTTATTTGAGGAGGGAGTTCCGGCATTTGATAGGCTTTCAGCATGTAGTGATCCGCCGAATCGGGCATTTTCAAGGATTCGAACAATGCCGAAATGTTGATATAGGAAGCTGCCCTGCGGTAATCAGTAGCCTCGAAGCTGACAGCTGCTTTTTTCAGGCATTCCAGTTCGTGTGTAAAATCACCGATGGTGTGGAATACCACCGCCATGGAGTGGTAGGCGCCGCCCACCAGGTCTCCTCCGCCCATTTGCGTTGCGGCATTGACGGCCTTTTCATGGTATTGGATACTTTCTTCCCATTTGCCCTGTTTTTCGGCAACATCGCCCAGGTAAGAAGCGGCAAAGGATTCGATGCCCAGGGCTTTTTCTCCACACTTTGGCGCGAGGGCCAGCTCTGCCTCAAAAAAACCCCTGGCTTTATTATAGTCCTTTAGCACAATATAGCATTGTCCCAGTTGCTCCAGCGCTTTGCATCGGGCAAAAATGCCATCCTGAGGTTTCCATTCTTCCAGGGCCAGCTCTGCCAGTTTCAGCGCCTCCGGCATGTTCCGCTTTTCGGAGAGCAACAGGCTTTTTTGTACCAGCGCCGCAATTCTGAAAGTGTCCAGCGGATGATTTTCATGCATGGCCAGGATGGAATCGGCCAGAATCATGGCTTGATCGGGCTTCTCAAAACGCAGGCCGATCACTTCCCGGTAGAGGGATTTGGCCCGCTGCTGATCAGTGGTATAGTCTGCCGACTTTTCTGTACAAGCCCAGATGGAAATGGCGAGAAGGCAGCAAACAGTTTTTTGTAAAAACATTGTTAAAACGAGACTTCTATGAGAAAGGGCAAGCTAAAATTCGTGGAATTTCGCGGCTAATTCGTGGGATTTTGTGGTTTGAGGTGAAGGTTCAAAAAAAGTTAGCTAATATTTACCATCGCTTAAGAAAGTAAAGAGTGAGCAGTGCAGTTGCTCCGATTTATGACATTCAGAATAGAGGAAATAAACATTCATATCCCTTCTCTCATGAAGCTTTTTTCGCAAGTTTTCCTAAGGTCATTAATAGGTATTCAAGCCATTTCAGTTGGCATAATTGTAGCAGTCTGCGGTTCCGCTTTGGCTCCAGTTTCGGCACAGACCATGCAGGCAACCGGGACTTATACCCGCACTGGCACTACTTATTTGTATTCCTTTACCCTCACGATGGAAGAGTATTATGCAGACCGGTTTAAAGGTCGCTTTGAATGGGTGGTAGAGCAGGCAGATGAGAACGATCCCAAAAGTGTGGCTTATTATAAAAATCGGATTGGGTTGAAAGGCACTGAATATGTGCAGGGCACTTATGAACCTGAAACACAATTGTTCACCCTGGTAGGCATTAAGGAAGACGACCCTTATGAGGTGATTGCATTGGATGAATATTATTTTAAAGTGGATGCCAGCGGTAAGCTATCAGGTACTACTTATTCCAATGGTACTAAAGCAGGCAAGATAGAGGGCCAAATGGCACCCAGGAAGAAAAGTGATAAAGCTCCCTTCTCTCTGGAGCAACTTGGTCCTTTTGATGATGATTTTCCTTTTTCTGGTTATTCCAAAACTCCAACACTCCCCTGGATTAAAATTTATCCGGAGTATCCAAGGGATAAGGAAATGGAATATTTCTGTACCTATATTCAGCAGGATAAGTACCTGATTCTCGTTTCCTCCAAGAGCTTTGAATATCAGCTCAAACATGGGTTTTATGTGGATCTGTGGGATTTAAAATCAGGGAAATATCTTGGCAGAGGTAGTGTTTCTGTTTCCGATATGTCTGAAAATGGCAGCTATTACCGTTCGTTTACGTTGAGGGAGGACTGGTTGGTTTTTGATTCGGTTGAGAGCACCTTTTATTTGTCTTTTTACAAAGGCCTAAGTAAGGAGAACCAAAACTTCATCATTACCGCCAAACTAAACCAGAACCTGGTATTGAAGAAGAAAGATGTAGCTGGCGCTAAAGAGAAAAAGTTTAAAAAAATCATAGATGGAGTAGGAAAAACACAGAAATTTCACGGGCATTATCACAAACATGGCGAAAGTGGGTTTGATAATGGCTCCTATGCTTTTGTTGGCTGGCCAGTGGTATCGGAATATGCTACCTCTCGGTGGAGCAATATAACAGCTTCCATCACCTTGGCAAACGCCCAGGGTATTCGGTCTATTACCAGCCACTCTTCCGGAATGTGGGAAATTATGCTGGCCAGGCCAAACCCGAAAGCTGGCACCCTACTGGCTATCAAGGATAAACCGGCAGATTTAATTTGGTACTTACAAGACGCCTCTATTGATCCTTACTATGCAAAGGCTGCTACCAAAATGCTATTGGGTGGGATACGGCAGGCATCAGATTTTCGGGCGGCTTACAAGGAATTGCCCTCGCTGAAAGACTCGTTGCAAGCCAAAGCATCGAAGTTTTGCATGGAAAAGGACGACAAAGATTGTTGTCTTTTTATTACGGAAAAGTTTCCAGGCACCCCTTCCGCAAAAGAGGCAGAAATTCAGTTAAATACCATTGAAAATGCCTCTTTGGTATCAAGTATCAGGTTTTCTATTCCAGATGTGTTGGAAAGCAGAAACTTCAAAGATGCCAAAACCTCAACCACAGATTACGGTGCTTTTATCTTTGATGAGAACCTGGTAACACGTGGTCATTTGCAATATTTGGTTACCGTAGAAGTTACCAATCCTACCCAAAAAACACTCAGTTTTGTGGCTGAGACAGACTTAGGCGTGGTGCTAAAAGAATCGGCTAATGTACTCGGATTTTCCGCTTCCAATAGTTCCAAAGAAAATCACTTTATAGAAAGAGCGTTCATACCCGACCTGAAAGCAGGCGAAACGCGGGCTATCGCTTTTATGGTGGATCTGGGGTATCAAGACATAGCTCGCAATAGCTCAACTGGCGGGGTAGGTATAGGTAAGCAGTTTGAAGTGCGCAGTAAAAGTGTCAAGGCAATACCATTGAAAGGCAAGGTGCAAAGCATAGAAGCTTCTTTGATCCGCCAAGTGGGTTGGTACCTTAAAGCACAGGCAAATTACCCTGGCAAGTTTAAAGCCTTTGAACCAGTAACCGGGATTAAAATCAGTCAGCATCCATTAGATATGAGGAAGCAGGCTTTCAAAAAAGCCAGCTCAAGCGATCCATTTTATAAACCAACTGCTCCCACAGAGGTAAGTAAAGCCTTGGAGGGAGTATGGAAGGGGAAATATACCCTCACAAATGTAGCTGAGTTTGATGTAGAACTTCTTCTTACCGCCATGGATGGCAAGTATTTTGAGGGCTTTATCAGGTACACGCTCAGTGCTTGTAAATGTACTGGTATGGCTGTATTGTACGGAGAGTCTTATTACGAAGAGGTTTTTGGGTATATAGATCAGGATCAGCTGGTTATGGATCGTTTTGGCCTTTTGTCGGATCGCTTTAGAATCCGTACCTCTGTCGCCATTTGCAGAGGTTTGGAAGACAGCAGGGGTAAAGAGCTAACCAACGTGGATCCTAATACGCAAACAATGCAAGTAGCCTGGAAGGCAGGCGCAATTTGGGAACTATCAGAAACCGACCCTGGTGTAAAAAGTGGTAAAAAATTCAACCTTCAGCTGTGGAAAGTTTCAAGCCAGGCTGCCATCAGAAAATCTTTTGATGCACAGCGAAAAAACATACTAGAAGAACAAGAACAGGAGTTAGTAGATAAAATCAAGATCAAACGCGTATCTTCTACTAATGAGTTAACCACAATTGGCGTAATGGTACTGCGACGCGAGTTAAAAAACCGCTCCTACGATCTGTTCGGCATTGCTGATCCGTTTAATTCTGTTCGGATAACGGCCAATGGTAAAAACTACAAATTGAAACACTACTCCGGTATTTCGATAGAAAACTCTCAATACGCCTACGGGTTGAGCCGTACCAGTAACGTCAATTGCACAGAATGCGGTGCACTTTATCGGTATTTTGAGTTATACTTTGAGCCTGTTCCGGCTTCTGTACAAAATGCAGTGCTTCGTATAGATCGCCCGGATATTGATTTGCCTTTTACACCCTCTGATTTCATATCCGAATATACCGGCCTGAACGAACCACTTAGCGTAGAGGGCTTTGCCGGATTCAATATGGATCAGCAGACCAATTACGTGGAGCAGCGCAATCCACCAAATTGCAAGTGCTTTCATCCTACTACCCAGGAATTAACAGACGTGTGGACCTCCTCCAATCTGAATTGTAAAAATGGGCTGGTAAATGGAGAAATGGGTGCCGTAAATTTCCCCGATGCGTTCGCTTTTTCCAAAAACTGGATCAACGGCAAGGCCTCGGGCTCCAGCTCCTATGCTACCCGAATGCACCCGCTGGAGCCCCCCAAACGACTTCCCACAGAACAACGTAATTTCCAGTGGGTGAATATCTTCTACGTAATGGAAAACAACCTGATCAAGACGATCAATGACAGACAGTTTGGCTGGCAAATGGGGGCGCTAATGGAGGCTTATGTCAAAACATCTGCCTGGCTGAATGACGGAAAATTTGAAAGTCCGTTCAGCGGAGGAGGAAGTAGTTCCACAACAGATAAAAAAACCTCAGACAAGACGGCTGATAAACCCCTCCCCAAAGCTTGTGTTACCTCGGTCGAAGAATATGGCCAGGCCTTTTTACGCTGCAACGCCAAGGTTAAGGATCCCTATTACAAAGTGCGTTGCGGAAACGGGAATTCCAAATATTTCTTCTACCTGCCCGTTGCCAACAGTTCAGGACTCTGTTCCGACCAAAAGGGATATTATGAACTCAACAAGGCGGTCGTCAACCTTGGCGGTTTTTTGGGCGTTGATCGGGAAAAAGCAATAAAAAAATTATGCGGTTGCGAATAACTGCCCTTCAGGTTTGGCTACACATGTTTGCACAACTTCCCAGTGCCGCATGCCATCAGACAATAAAGCAAATAAGCCTTGAAGTATCCCATATATTTGCAGCCAGGTAATTGCCTTTGTTGTAAATATTGTATTTGGTTTGTCACTTGCTCGGCATTCTGTTATTTTTAGTCCTTTGTGCCGGGCAAGTGTTATTCCAATTTTAGGTGTTTTTTATGTTAAAATCAGCCCTATACAGCCTCACAAGCTTGTTGCTTTTGAATTTTACTGCCCAAGCCCAAGACCCTGTTTTCTCCCAGTTTTTTGCCAACAGGGCCTACCTGAATCCGGCATTCACCGGTATAGAAGACGGATTACAACTAAGCGCCACCGCACGCAACCAATGGTTTGCAGCCGATAAAGGATACAGCTTTTACACCACCACCGCCGAATGGCAGGAGCCCTGCTGGCGATCCGGTTTCGGGCTCACGCTCGCGCATGCACAGGAGGGCCTGGCGCCTTTGTACAGTAGCTCGGGCTCGCTGATGTACAGCTATTTTATTCCCTCCGAACAGGGCGAATGGCGCGCCGGCCTCAAATATGCCTTCAACCAGCGCCGGCTCGACTGGAGCAATCTCACTTTTTCCGACCAGCTGGATCCCGTATTTGGCGACATCTATGCCACCGCCGTGGCGGCCGGCAGGGAAAGTGTGTACTTCCACGACTTCGGCTTTGGCGTGGTGCGCCGCTGGGACAGCAAAACCAAAAGCAACGGTAATTCCCAATTCAGCTACCGCTCGCACATCGGAATGTCGGTAAATCACCTGGTGAGCCTTTTCGGCGATGGCCCGGACGATTCCTTTCTGCAAACCGGGGCCGAGGTGCCGGCCCGGATTACCCTGCACGGCGGCACCATTATCCCCCTGGAGTTTCTGCGCGGCGTAGGCCGGAAAATCACCCTCTCGCCCAATATGCGTATTGAATCGCAGGGCGCCAATCCTCTCAACCTTGGCGAGAGTCTAACCCTGGTGTCGGCCGGTATGTACGTCATTTTCCTGAACCAGTTTACCACGGGAGTTTTGTACCACAGCCGGGCGCCCTTCGCCGGCGCCAAACATACCAATGCCTTTACGCTTACGGCCGGCTTCTCCAGTCAGCCGCAAAAGAAAAAGGAAGACAACTTCTATCTCGGTCTCAGCGTGGATGTCAACACCAGCGGACTGGGCATCAGGAGTAACAACATCTACGAACTCAACCTGCGCTACGCTTTCCGGGGACTGAAAACTTTCTGCGACAAAGGGCAGGGCAAGGGCCGGAAATGGTCGAGAGGCAAGACGATGGAATGTCCGCATTTTGCGTATTGAGTTCAAAAAGAAACCTTTGAAATGAAAAATATACTGCTCTGTCTGACTCTTTTGCTCTCAACTTTCTTGAAGGCACAAAACAACAATAACCCAACCATTGCCGTCTGCAATGGTAATCAGTATGTGTGCGCCACAGGAGTTATGTCGCAAATATGTGTGAACATCATTGTTGACCCCTCCTATCCAAATGCCAATTTTATTGACTCCTTTGAAATAAGATGGGGAGACGGCACGCCTAATACCTGGGTCGCAGGAAGCTTAAACCCGCCCAGTCAAACCCATACTTATGACTTGACAGGGTTTTACGGAACCTGTACAAGGTTTAAGGAGTATGATATTAAGTTGCTCACCCACCACACCAACGGAGACCTGCCGGCCAACAGCGCATTTACCCTAACCTTTTTAAACCCACCCCAGGCCGGGATCAGTATCTCGGATCCAGTGATATGCCTCGGACAAAGTGTTAATATTTCGGATGCTTCATGTCCTACCGGATTCACCAATCCTGACTGGACCCTGGGCGACGGTACTGTTTGGGATGACGTGCTTTCTATGAGCCATACTTACACGGCCGCCGGCACCTACACCATAACCCATACCGTTACCAATCAAGGTGGCACCGATACAGAAACTGCTACCGTTGCCGTTATCAATGAGCCAATCGCAGATGTAAAAATTGATTCAGGCGGATTGTCCGGCACGCCTCCCGTGGTGTGTCTTGGCGGAGGGGGACTTGTAAAATTGAATGCCCTGATATCCCAGTTTGAAAGCTCCTATATGTGGTCCGTTTCGCCGGGCTCAGGCTGGCAATGGTGGCCGTTGCCTTTTCCTGCGCCTGTCGGTCCGTTTCCCAGAATACAATTTACCCAACCCGGCACCTATACCATTACGGTAAAGGTTAACAACGACTGCGATATGCCGGATGAGAAGTCAATTGAAATCAAGGTGGTAGATGCTCCTCAATTGAACTTAAACGCTCAACCTGATGGATGTTTGCCGATTTCCTATTCGCCCGTACCTTTTTCTTCGTCCGCAACGTATAGCATAAATGGAGTGGTTCAAAGTTCATTTCCTGTGTCACTGCCGATTGCTCCAACCCCTTATATCGTTGAGGCTACCCTCTCCAATGAATGCGGGATGCAAATACGGCATGATACGTTTAGCTTAATTGCTCCTCAGGATGTGTCTATCTCCAATCCTGCCTCCAATTTGACCGTTTGTACCGGGTCTGCTCCCATTATTTTGGATGCTATGCCGGCTGGTGGAAACTGGAGCGGTCAACACATCAGCCAATCAGGAGGGAATACTATTTTCACTCCTCCTAATTCGCCAGGCGTTTTCACCCTTAAATACACCCGGGGAACCGGCAATTGCGAGAGGTCGGATGAGGTTACGATCACTGTGGAGCAGTCATACAACCTTCAACTTGCTCCACAGCCTGACGCATGCGTTTCGTTGAACTATTCGCCCAGCCCTAATGACCCCAATGTGCAATATACCGTAAACGGTGTGTTACAAACCAGTTTTCCAATTAACTTACCTGTATCTCCAACGCCATATACGGTTGAAGCTACCGTAACCAATGTATGTGGCACCAAGTTGCTTCAGGATACCTTTTGGGTAGTAGATCCGGTGGCTGTAAGCATCGCCACCCCTCTACTGGATACGGTTGTTTGTCAGAATTCAGGAGCCATTACTTTGAATGCCAATCCCGTTGGAGGTATCTGGCAAGGTCAGCATATCAGCGGGCCGGCAGGAAGCGAAGTCTTCACCCCCAGTAATCCCGGCGTATTCCCTTTGATCTATGTAAGAGGCCAGGGAAATTGTGAACGCCGTGACACGGTCTCTGTTACGGTGGAAGCTGCGTACAATCTACAGTTAACCCCCCAATCCGATGATTGTATTTCACTTCAATATGCGCCTAACCCGCTTGACCCGAATGTTACATACCTCCTGAATAATGCTCCTGTAACACAATTTCCTGTTACGCTTTCGGAGTCGTTAATGCCTTACACCATAAGTGCCAGTTATACCAACGTATGCGGCACAAATACACTAACCGATACCTTTTTAATACTTTCTCCAACACCCGTTGATATCCAGGCTCCTTTGGATACAACCATTTGCCAGTTCTCCGATGCGCTTTCATTGGTTTCAACCCCTGCTGGTGGCACATGGAACGGTATAAATGTGAGTGGTTCGAGCTTTATCCCGAATATTGGCGGTGTATTTAATGTTGTTTACTCCAGAGGAACGGGAAATTGCGAACAAAGCGACACGGTGGTCATTGAGGTCATCGCCGTAAACATCGAAGCCGGCATGCCAACTCCAGCTTGCCTGGAAGACAATCCCCTTACACTCACCGGCTTCACCCCCGCCTCCGGTGGTGTCTGGACCGGAACAGGCATAACCAACCCCTCCGGACAATTCGATCCCGGCACAGCCGGGGTTGGCAACCATGTGCTTACCTACACCTTTGTAGACCCTGTGCTGGGCTGCACCTTCCGCGATTCTCTGGTAATGCCGGTCAATCCAATGCCTGAATCCGCTTTCGCCCCGCCGGGCAACACCTGCATCGACGAATTGGTGCAGTTTCAAAACCAGTCGGCCAGTACCTTCCAGGTAATTTGGGATTTCGGCGACGGACAAACATCCACAGATGCGCAAGCCTCGCATATTTATACCGATACCGGCACCTACCTCGTAACCCTGAACACCACCAACCAGTTTGGCTGCACCGATATGGCCTCGCAAACCATTTTCGTGACAGAGCCGCCTTTTGCCTTTTTTACACCCGCCCCTGATACCGGATGTGCCGTATTGCCGGTGTCTTTCCAAAACAGCAGCTACGGTTGGCAAACCAACTATCAGTGGACCATCGGCAATCTCTATTCCGATACCCTGTACTCCCCCGCTCCCATCATGCTGCCGGGCGGAACCAAAGACACTTTCTATGTGGCAACCCTCACCGCCACCAATCTCTGTGCCGTACGCACCTGGACAGATTCCATTCTGGTGCACCCCTTGCCGCTGCCGCATTTCGGTACCAATACCGATACCGTGTGCAGTGGCGAAACGATCTTCTTTGCCAACACCTCGCTCGGGCAGCCGGAAACCTATTTCTGGGACTTCGGAAACGGGCAGGTTTCAATGGATTCATTATCAGGCCCGGTAACCTATTTCACCGACAGTCTTTTCCGCACCTATACCATCCGGCTGATAGCCTCCAACTTTTGTGGCATAGACACTTTTGAGCACGATATTGTGGTAAAACCGGTAGATGTAAAGGCTTTTTTCAACGTGCCCAATCTGATTGGCTGCGAACCTTATACGGTGCAGTTCAACAATTTTGCTACCCCCGGCGCTACCGTTTCCTGGCAATTCGGGGATGGAAACACCTCCTCCGATCCAAATCCGCAACACACTTTTGTGAACCCCGGAACCTATAAAGTGGTGCAAAAAGCCACCGCCGGCTGCGGGTTCGACAGTACCATTTCCTACATCACCGTGTTGCCGGCGCCGGAAGTGTCCTTTACCAGCCTGCCCCAAATTTGCCGCAACGACACCCTGCAGTTTAACAACACCTCCACCGACCCGCTTGCCGGCGTACACTGGGATTTCGGCAATGGCGATACCTCCGTGCTGAACCAGCCGCTTTACGCTTTTGAAACCTCCGGCCTGAAAACCGTTACGTTTACCGGTATTTCCGCCGTAAACGGTTGCCCGGGAATCGCGACCGGCAACGTCAATGTGCTGGAGCTGCCCAATGTACAGTTCAGCGCCGATAGGCCCGACGGCTGTGTGCCGCTTTCGGTAACCTTCCAGGTACAGCCGCAAGGGGCCACCTATTTTGAGTGGAACTTCGGCGACGGCAACACAAAAGTTGGCGCCACGACTACGCATGAGTTTATCAACGACGGGCAATATGAGGTGAACCTGCTGGGTATTGACGTCAACGGCTGCCGCAACGACACCCTGCTGCGGTACATCACCGTTCACCCTATCCCTTCTCCGGCATTTACCATGCAAAGAGACCGACTGTGCGGCCTGCCGGTAAACGTTAATTTCACCAACAATACGCCGGATGCCGCCGGATTCTTCTGGACTTTCGGCGATGGCTCCGGGGTGAATCAACAGAACAACCCGCAGCATACCTACACGCAAGCCGGCGATTATCCGGTGCAGCTGATTGCAGAAAATGCCTTCCTCTGCCGGGATACGGTGCGTCAGGTATTCAGCGCTTACGCCCAGCCCGTGGCCGACTTCAGTTGGGATCCGGAGGAGGGCTGCGCACCGCTGGAAGTGCGATTTGACAATCTGTCTACCGACGATACGGACGCCCGCTGGTTTTTCACTGACGGGGCACAATCAGATTCCTTCCAGCGTACAACGCATACTTTTTACGTCTGGGGACTACATGGCGCTACCCTGGTGGCTTCTCACAGAGATGTTTGCTTTGATACCCTGGCCCTCCAGGATATCATTGAAGTATTTCCAAGCCCAACCGCCAATTTTACTTTCGAGGAAATACCCACTACCCCTCCCTCCGGCCAGTTTGAATTTACCGACCTGTCGGCCGGGGCCATTCGCTGGCTCTGGGACTTCGGCGATGGTGGCAGCTCGGAGGAACAAAATCCGGTTCACCGTTATTTCTCCAACGGCCCTAAAGAGGTAATACTCACCGTTTGGGGGGAGAACGGATGTCCGGACGATACAGTGTTGACGGTAACGCCAAGGCCCATGCACGGTTTGTATATTCCAAACGCCTTTACACCCGGCCTGGATAACGGGGAGGCAGCCATTTTCCAACCAAAAGGAATCGGTTTGCGGGAGTTTGAAATAGCCGTCTATTCCAGCTACGGACAACTGTTATGGTCTTCCGGCACAGATGATATGCTGTATGGAAATCCGGGCCCCGGCTGGGATGGAACCTACAAGGGCAATCCCATGCAGCAGGACGTGTACACCTGGCAGGTAATTAAAGCGGTATTCGACGATGGCAGTGTTTGGGATGGTAAACGAGTAGGATCTGTTACCCTGATCAGGTAGCGATGTCGCTGCCTGATCAGGGTACAGGAAGTTACCTTAAATAAAGGGCATTAAACCCCTTATACCATTTCAGCATCTCATTGGCATTGCCCTGCCAGTCAAAAATAGATTCCCAGGTGCTCAAGGGCTCCCAGATGCAGGCGCCTTTGGCGCGCGGCACACTGAACGCTATTTTGTGCACTTCCTCTTTTTTGGCGGAATACTCCACCACAATCACATCTTTGTCGAAACGACGCACCAGGTCGTGGAGGTTGTCGCGCAGATCGTCCAGCGTGCCGTGCCATTTGGGGTAATAGGATAGCCCAATGACATCGAAGTGCACGCCGCGGCGGAGCATGTTTTCCACGAAAAATACGGATTCGTCATTCTGGCCGCCCAGGGCCATGTGCAGCATCATCACGGTGGCTGGCTCCACGGCTTTCACCGCCGCCGTACCTGCGCAGAGCAACTGGGCCAGGCTGTCGGGGTGTGCCACGGAACCTTCGGGCCACACAATGCCGTGGTTGATCTCGTTGCCTACCTGCACCATATCGGGCAGCGTACCCTGCTCCTTTAGCTGGCGCATCACCTCGTAGGTATAGTCGTACAACGCTTTTTTCAGGTCTGTAAAGCCCAGACCTTCCCAGGCTTTGGGCTTGTATTGTTTGCCCGGATCAGCCCAGTAGTCGCTGTAATGGAAATCCAGCAGCAGTTTCATCCCGGCATTTTTCACCCTTTTGGCCATGGCCTTGGTGCGTTCCAGATCACAAAAGCCGGCTTTGGGGGAATAGCCGTTCTCTTGCGCCGGGTTGTGGAAAATCCGCAGACGCACGTAGTTGAATCCGTGCTCCTTGAGGCTTTCAATGGCGTCCACTTCTTTACCATCCACCTTGAATTTGATGCCTTTTGCCTCCAGTTCAGGCAGGAAGGAGATGTCGGCGCCAATCATTTTGTCCACCGGTCGCGCTTGCGCAGCTGCGCCCTTGAGTGCGTATTTGGGGTCAATATGAACGGATGCCAGGTTTTCCGGAGCAATGGTGAGGATATCGGTTTCGCCTTTCCAGAGATTGGGCGAGCGGGCTTCGAGGTGAATGAGATCGGGCTTTAGTCCGGATTGCACAATGATCTGGCATTTGCCGTTGAACAGGCGGCGCTGCCACAGACCATCGGCGCATTGATCGGGTTCATGACTGGAGGGATCGCCGTTGCCCACCCCGATGATGCGGCCCTCGCCGCGCAGCTGGAATTCGATGAGGTTGTTGGCATCCGGCACTTCCCGACCCTCGTTATCCAGCACTGATACATTGATCACGGTGGCGTCCTGCCCGTCGGACAGCATGGTGGTTTTGTAGGGCGCGAGCACGATTTCGTTGGGCATTCGGGTGCTTTCCATCCGTGCCTTCAGCAGGCGGCCCTTTTTGTACCCTACGGCTTCGAGCTTGCCGGGGTCGTAGGTAACAGTCCAGTTCAGGTGACCGTTCCGGGGCATGATTTTGCGACCCAGGGTTTGGCCGTTCAGGAACAATTCCACCGAGTCGGCAT
>JADZFI010000174.1 GCA_020850025.1 Saprospiraceae bacterium | reverse complement strand
ATTTTGCCGATATGATGAATATGGCCGATGCAGGTGAGATCCTCCCGCCCAAGAGCACTTATTTCGAGCCCCGGCTGAAGAGCGGGATGCTGGTGCAGTTGTTGAAGGTGTAAACACTACCATCTGATCAGCGCACTACCCCAGGTGAATCCGCTGCCGAAGGCTGCCAGGCAAACGAGATCGCCTTTTTGGATTTTGCCGGCTTCCCAGGCTTCACAAAGGGCAATGGGTACGGAAGCTGCGGTGGTGTTGCCGTACCGCTGGATGTTGTTCCACACCTGATCGTCGCGCAGGCCGAGCAGGCGCTGCACCATCTGGCTGATGCGCAGATTGGCCTGGTGCGGGATGAGCATGTTGATATCGGTTGTTTGCAGGCCCGCTTCTTTCAGGGCTTCCTGGATCACCTCCGGGAATTTCTGGATCGCCAGTTTGAACACGAACTGCCCCTCCATATTGGGATACAGCATGCCCTCGTCTTTCATTTTCTGGGTAATAAAAATTTCCCCGTAGGTATCGGCAGGCGGATAGCCTAAGTCAGTGGTGTCGCCGATGCGTTCCTGGTGGTAGCCGCCGTGAGCGCCAGGGTTGACAAAAGAAAGCTTCTCGGCATAGGTGCCGTCGGAATGTAGTTTGGTGGTGAGAATGCCCTGATCGGGATCGTCGGTGGGCTGCACGACCACCGCTCCGGCGCCATCGCCGAAAATCACCGTCACATTCCGGCCGCGCGTGCTGAAGTCAAGGCCCATCGAGTGCATTTCGGAGCCCACCACCAGCACATTTTTATACATGCCGGTTTTCACAAACTGATCGGCAATACTAAGGCCATACACAAAACCGCTGCACTGGTTGCGTATGTCCAGCGCGCCGGCCTCCTTTCCGGTGATACCCAGCTCGCGTTGCATCAGCACTCCGCAACCCGGGAAGTAGTAATCCGGGCTCAGGGTGGCAAAAATGATAAAATCGATATCATTCGGACTGATTCCGGCGCGTTCGCAGGCTACACGGGCAGCTTTGGCGCCCATGCTGGAAGTGGTTTCCTTGTGCTTTACGCCGTAGCGTCGGGTTTGAATGCCTGTGCGTTCCTGGATCCACTCGTCGGTGGTATCCATTACTTTGGTAAGCTCTTCATTGGTAACAATACGCTCCGGTAAATAGGAGCCGATACCGGCTATTTTGCTGCGCTTCATAGAAAATTCACAGAATTGACACTACTCCAACGACATTGCCGGAGCAAGGTTCAACGGTTCGACAAATAACGGAGAAAATTCGTTTACCAGTTGAAAGAAGGGTGTGTTTATTTCACTTCTTTCCTGTCCGGCTAGGAGCGGCGCCGGGAATTGACAATCCATACACCCAAAATGGTGAGGGCCATGCCGGCCACTTCCCAGGCGGTAAGTTTTTCGCCCAGCAATAACCAGCCGAGTAATATGGCTACCACCGGATTGATATAAGTATAAAGCGATGAAATGGTAGCGCTCAGGTGTTTCAAAACAAACATGTACAGCGTAAACGCCATGGCCGAACCTATCACAGCAAGGTAGGCCACCGAAATCCAACCTGAAGTGGTATGATGAATGGTATGTGTGGTATCAAACAAAGCACTCAGCACGAAGCCGCCCAGTCCGCCGGCAGTGATCTGCAACCCGGCGTTTAGCAGCGGTGAAACGGCAGCGGAGTTCCATTGCTTGGCCATCACCGTGCCGAGCGACCAGGTGAGGCAGGAGGCAAAACAACCGGCAATGCCCCAACGGTATTCCGGACGCATAAAATCCTGCCAGCCCTCCTGAAAAATTAGAGCCATACCGACAAAACCAACCAGCACTCCCAGGATCATCCGGGTATGTATACGCTCCTTCCCGTGCCAAATAAGCGAAATGAGCACCACCACAATGGGCGTCAACGAGCCGATAATGGCCGCCAGCCCCGATGATACATACTGCATGCCCCAGGTAACAAATCCGTTACCACCCGTAATGGTAGCCAGACCCGTCAGCATTTGCAGCCGAACATAACGCCCGTCGGGAAAGGAGGCTTTACCACTGGCCAGCGCCAAAGTCAGTAACAATAATCCTGCGGCTGTCTGCCGAATCCCAACCAGTAAAAAAGGCGGAAAATCCACCACCGCATACTTAATGGCAGTATAAGTAGTGCCCCAAATGATGCAGATAAGGGCCAGAGCCAGGTATGCGCGACGAGTGGCAGACATGGCCCAAAGGTAAGGCTTTGTGGAACCAACTGGCCACAAAAATGGTTAAAGCTATTTTTATTTGGTTTTGTAGAAACAAAAGCAGGCTATTTGGAATTTTATTTGACGTTCGTCGAAAATCGGGCGGAAACGCCGGAAACGATTTGCACGAAAAGTGTTTCCAAAGTTACCTTTGCGCCATGTTTACAGAACAACAGGAAAAATGGTTGAAACGGGTGGAGGAATTGTTCTTCAATCTAGGTATCAAGAGCCTGACCATGGACGATGTGGCTCGCGAACTGGGCATTTCCAAGAAAACCCTCTACTCCTTCGTAGAGAACAAAGATGATCTGGTAGCCAAAGTGATGGAACGTCACATGGCAGAGCAATGCAAAGTGGATGAGGTGATGCACGCCGAAGCTGCCAATGCCGTGGATGAAATGGTGCGCCTCATCCAGCATATCGTTGCCGATCTGGGCAAAATGAAGCCCAATGTGGTGCACGAAATGCAGAGATATCACCGGGAGATATGGAACCGGATCAATGATTTTCAGCACAGCTATATCCTCAACCTGACCCGGCAAAACCTGGAATGGGGCCGCCGCGACGGACTCTATCGCACGGATTTCGACCTTGAAGCTGCCGCGCGGTTTTACATAGCCGGCGCCATGATCATATTTGACGACCGGTATTTCCCCAAACCGCCATACACCTACGATTTTCTGTTTAAAGAATTCATTACCAATTATTTACACAGCATAATTTCGAAAAAAGGCCTTCAGCTTTTGAAAGAAAAACTTGAATCCACCGAAAAATCGCTTCCCATCCTTTGATCCATCACGAACCACAACGATTCCCTTTAGTCATGCTCCATCAATATGCACAAAAACTCGCCCTGCTCGTCGGGCTGCTGATAATCGGCTCGGGCGTGCGGGCACAAAGCAGTCAGGCCATGAGCCTTGACGATTGCATCCGGTACGCCCTGGAAAACCACCCCGACATCAAGGCGGCACAACTTCAAATTAAAGATGCCGACTGGCGGGTGAAGGAAAATCTCTCCACCGGGCTTCCACAAATCTCTGCGGGTGCTACCTATTCAGGATTCATCCAGCGCGGCGGCTTGCCCAGCAGCGCTCTCGGATTCGGCGGCGGCGCAGTGGATCTTAGTCCGGTACTCACCAGCTTTTCCTCCAGCCAGGTGAGCGAGCTGAACACCGTTTTTGGCGGCATTTTCGCCTCCGACCCGGACTCGAAGATCTTTTTCAACCCGGTACACAGCGTTTCTGGAAATGTTTCGCTCAACCAGTTGGTGTTCAATAATTCCTACCTGATCGGACTGCGGGCAGCCAAATACTACCGCCAGTACGTGGAACAACAACTGGCCGTTACGCGGCAAACGGTGCGCAATCAGGTTACCGACGCCTACCTGCCGGCCCTGCTGATTTCCGACAACCTGACGATCCTCGACAAAAACATCGGAAATCTGGAAAAGCTGATGAACGACACCAAGGCGATCAACCAGGCAGGTTTTGCCGAACAACTGGATGTGGATCGTCTGGAGCTTTCCCTCTCTACCCTGCGCAGTGAGCGCGGCAACCTGGCACGTCAGCAGGAAATCGTGATCAACGCCCTCAAATTCAACATGGGCATGCCCATTGGCGAAGGCATTACCCTTTCCGACAACACCGGCGCCCTTTTAGCCGCCTCGGAAACGGTGGATATGGAGTCGCAAGTCAACTTCATGTCGCGTCCGGAATACCTCCTGTTGCTCAAAGGCCGAGAGCTCAATTACCTTCAGGTTGACCTTTACCGGAAACCCTGGATGCCCACGGTGGCAGGCTTTATGCAATGGCAGCCCAGCTATCAGGGCGGATTCGGCGCCAGCGATTCGGATGGATTCGATAAATGGTTCTACATCTCCTCAGCAGTGGCCGGGCTTTCCGTGAGCATTCCGATCTATGATGGCGGAGGCTCAAAAGCCAAACGCGAGCGCGCCCTGATCTCCGCGCAAACCGTGGATATCCAGAAAGGAATGTTGGAAAACGCCTTCACGCTCGAGCTTGACGCTGCCCGCAAGCAGTACCTCAATGCCCAGGAACGCGTAGCCAGCCAGGAGAAAAACGTGGCCCTCGCCCAGAAAATCTACGATACCACCCAAACCAAGTACCGCGCCGGCGTAGGCTCCAGCTTCGAGATCACTCAGGCCGAATCCGGTTTATACAGCGCCCAGCAGGGATTGCTTCAGGCACAGTACGATCTGCTCACATCCAAAATTGCGATTCGCAAGGCGCTTGGGCAGTAGTTTCAAACACTCAAAATACTCCATATCAGCACTCATGCGCTGGAAGTCACAAACTACATACAACATGAAAAATAAAGCGTTCTTCTCCATCCTTGCCCTGGCTGCTGCTACCCTCGCCGCATGTGGCGGTGGCGGCTCCAAAGATCCGGCCGCTGAACTGGCCGCCCTTAGAGACCAAAAATCCAAACTGGAAACCCAAATCGCCGAACTGGAAAAACAGGCAAACACCGGAAACCCGGCAGCTAAAAAGGTGAAAATCGTTGGCCTTGCACAACTTAGCACCGCCACTTTCCGCCACTACATCGACCTGCAAGGCAAGGTAGATGCAGAAGAAAGCGTGATGGCTACTGCCAAAATGCCGGGCTCGCTTAAACGAGTGCTGGTGAAAAACGGCGATAACGTGAAAAAAGGTCAGCTGCTGGCTGAAATTGACGATGCCGTTATGGTGAAAAGCCTGGCCGAACTGGAAGGTCAGCTCGTAACCGCCACTGATATCTACAATCGTCAAAAAAGCCTCTGGGACCAGAAAATTGGCACCGAAGTAGCCTTTATTCAGGCGAAAAACGGCAAAGAAAGCCTGGAGCGCAGCATTGCAACGATCAAGGAACAATGGAGCATGACTAAAATCTACGCGCCACAAACCGGCACGGTAGATATGGTCATGCTGAAACAAGGCCAGGCCATTGCCCCGGGTATGCCCCTTTGCAACATCCTGAACCTCACCAACCTGAAAATTGTAGGTAACGTTACGGAAGCCTATGCCGCCAAAGTGCGCAAAGGCGATCCGGTACAGGTGTTCTTCCCCGATCTGGGCAAGGAAATTACCACCCGCATCACCTATGTGAGCAAAAGCATCAACCCGATGACCCGCACGTTTGTAGTGGAATGTGCTTTGCCGGGCGGTGGTTACAGCGCCAATCAGGTGGCCGTGCTGAAAATTGTAGATTACCAGAGCGCCAACGCCATCGCTATCCCGGTTAACCTCATCCAAACAGCCGAAGACGGCGATTTTGTGATGACCGTGGAAAAAACCGGTGAAAAAGAGGGTACTGCCCGGAAGGTAAACGTGAAGCAAGGCCAGAATTACAACGGACAGGTAGAAATCCTCAGCGGCCTGAAAAAGGGCGACTGGGTAATTTCAACCGGTTTCCAGGATGTAAACAACGGGGAAGCGGTGGTTTTTTAAGCGGATTACAGCTCAATTGGGTCTACCATGGTTAATCCGGGGATACTTTTAAAATCCTCGATGTTTCTCGTAACCAGGGTTAGATGGTGAACTAAAGCTGTGGCCGCAATGATCGCGTCTGGAAGTTTGATTTTTTGTTGCTTGCGTAAAGTGATCGTTCGGAGAATAATCGCCTCCTCCAGTCCAATGACTATGGAGTCTGTTATAAACTCATTAGCCAGTTCCATCTCATTTGAATCACCGTTGAAGCCCAGTACTTCCATCCTAGTAATAACAGAAAGAAAATAGTCGTCCGTATCAATGATGGATTGTATTTTCTGGGAAGTTGTCTCCGGGAGGAAATTGCTAAGCAGATAAATGACGGTATTGCTGTCTAATAAATATTTCGTTCCCATTCATTACGCGAGGTTTCAACATGCTCCAACATTTTTTGACCCGTTTCTTTAGAGATGACTCCAATCCAGTTTTTCTTTTTTCGATTTCGGGCACCACTTTGCTCCACCATCTTAATCAGATTCAACCGCTCCAGTTGTTCCAGAATGGCCATGGCCTCTTCATTAAGGACTTCTATTTGGACATGAATAACACCCATTTGCTGTTAAGTTTTCACAAATATAATCCTTTTGTGTAAAACCGCAGGCTTTTACACAACCGTTTGAAAAACCCTCTTCAGAAATTCGAACTATCAATCATGAAAGAATTCAAACCCACCAGTTGGTCTATCGACAATAGCACCTCGATTTTCATCATCACGGTGCTCATTACGCTGGCAGGCATCATGTCGTACAATGCGCTCCCCAAAGAGCAGTTCCCCGACGTGGTGGTACCCACCATATTCGTCTCCACCATCTATCCCGGCGCCAGCCCGAGCGATATGGAGCAACTCGTCACCAAACCCATTGAAAAACAACTCAAGGGCATCAGTGGCGTAAAAAAGGTATCCTCCAACTCTGTACAGGACTTCTCCAACGTCATCGTGGAGTTCAACACGAACCTGGATGTACCCCTTTGCAAGCAAAAAGTGAAAGACGCCGTGGACAAAGCCATGCGCGATCTGCCCACCGATTTGCCGGCCGACCCCACCATTACGGAATTCGATGTCTCCGAAATCCCGATCATGAACGTGAACGTGGCCGGCGATTTCAGTCTCGACAAGCTCAAGGACTATGCCGACGCGCTGAAAGACCGGATTGAGGAGATGCGCGAGATCACTCGCGTCGATCTGGTGGGCGCTCTGGAAAAGGAAATCCAGGTGGATGTAGACAAATACAAGATGGCCGCAGCCAGCCTCACCTTCCGCGATATTGAAACTGCCCTGGCCTATGAAAACATGACCATCTCGGCAGGTAACGTGGATGTGGACGGCATGACCCGCTCGGTTTCTATTCGTGGCGACTTCCAGAATGTAGAGCAGATCAAAAACATCCTCGTTTCATCGCAGTCGGGCGCACAGCTTTACCTGAAAGATATTGCCGAAGTGCGCATGGGCCACAAAGAACAGGAGAGCTTCAGCCGCCTCAATGGCCGCAACGTTATCTCCCTGAACGTGATCAAACGCACCGGCGAAAACCTCATTGATGCTTCCGACAAAATCAAGGAAGTGGTGGCTGAGATGAAAGCCAACGAATTCCCGGCCAACCTGGAAGTAACCATCACCGGCGACCAGAGCCGGGCCACCCGCGTTACCCTGCACGATCTTATCAACACCATCATCATCGGTTTCATCCTGGTGACCCTGGTGTTGATGTTCTTCATGGGCGCCACCGACGCTATTTTCGTGGCCTTGTCGGTTCCGCTGTCCATGGCTCTGGCCTTTATGGTGCTGCCAAGTCTCGGGTTCACGCTCAACTTCATTGTGCTGTTCGCGTTCCTGCTGGCCCTCGGTATTGTGGTAGACGACGCCATTGTGGTGGTGGAAAACACTCACCGTATATACCACGAAGACAAGAGCCTGACCATTGTACAGGCAGCTAAAAAGGCCACCGGCGAGGTGTTCATGCCGGTACTTTCCGGCACCATCACCACCCTGGCGCCTTTCTTCCCGCTGGTATTCTGGGGCGGTATCTTCGGTAAGTTCATGCACTACCTGCCGGTAACGGTGATCATTACCCTGACGGCCTCGCTGTTGGTGGCTTACATCATCAACCCGGTGTTTGCCGTGTGGTTCATGGGCGATGCCAAGCGTGAAGGACGGGAGATGCCTCCTGCCAAAAAACGCCGCCGCGCCATGTTCGGATATGCCATTTTCGGCTTGTCTATGGTGTATTTCTATGCCAATAGCAATTTCTTTATGGGCAACCTGCTGCTATTCATCGCCGCATTTGTTGCGTTCTATCGCTTCGTGCTGGCCGGTGTGGTGAAATGGTTCCAGGACAAAGGATGGCCGTCAGTGCAGAATGCCTACGCGCGTTTCCTCAACATGGCCCTCAACCGCCCCTGGCTGATGATGGGCAGCGTAGTAGCCCTTTTCATCATTTCGCTGGGCATGTTTGCCTCCGGCAAACGCAACATCGTACTCTTCCCCAAAGCCGAGCCGAACTTCATCTATGTGTACCTCACCCTCCCAGTGGGTACGGATGTGAACGTGACCGACTCCCTTACACGGGTAATGGAAGGCAAGGTGGTGGAAGTATTGGGTAAAGACAACCCCATTGTGGAATCCATCATATCCAACGTGGCCCTGGGCGCCTCGGAAGACCAGTTCGACCGGGCCGCTACCTCCAACAAGGGTAAAGTGGGTGTGGCGTTTGTGGAGTTCTCCCAGCGCAACGGCGTGAGCACAAAAGCTTACATGGATAAGATTCGGGAAGCTACCAAAGGAGTGATCCCCGGAGCCGAGATCGTGGTAGATCAGGAGCAAGGCGGTCCGCCTACACCCAAACCGATCTCCGTGGAAATACGCGGCGACGATTTCAACCAACTGGTGAAGGTATCTTCTGCCGTAAAACGTTACCTCGATTCCCTCAATATCCCCGGTGTGGAAGAACTGCGCTCGGATTTGGTGGTGTCCAAGCCGGAAATCAACATCCAGATTGACCGCGACCGTGCCAACCGCGAGGGTATTTCCACCGCGCAGATCGGCTCTGAGTTCCGTACGGCCATTCTGGGCAAAGAAGCCACCAAATTCAAAGATGGCGAAGACGAGATTCCGGTGAACATCCGACTCAAAGAAGAGCAGCGCGCCAACATCAATGCCGTAGAAAATCTCAACATCACGTTCCGCGACATGAACATGGGTGGCGTACTGCGCTCGGTGCCCATGGCTTCGCTGGCTGAGGTGAAATACACCACCACCTACGGCGGTATCCGCAGGCTGGACCAGTCGCGTATCGTAACCATTTCGTCCAACATTACCTCCGAATATCAGCCGAGCCAGACCGAGGTGGTCAACGCCGTTAAGGCCGCCATTGCCAACTGGCCCCAAACTGAAGGCGTAACTGTAGGTTTCGCCGGTGAGGACGCTGAAATGGCCGATGCCTTTGGGTTCCTGGGCAATGCACTGATCATATCCCTGTTCATCATCCTGATCATCCTCATTACCCAGTTCAACTCCATCGGCAAGACCATCATCATCATGACCGAGGTAGTGTTCAGTATCATCGGGGTATTGCTGGGCATGGCCATCACGGGCATGGACTTCAGTGTGATCATGTCGATGGTAGGTATCGTGGCCCTGGCAGGTATTGTGGTGCGAAACGGGATCCTGCTGGTGGAATACACCGACATCCTGCGCGAGCGCGGCACCCAGGTGCGCGAGGCCATTGTGGAAGCCGGCCGAATCCGTATGACGCCGGTATTGCTCACCGCTACAGCTGCCATTTTGGGTCTGATCCCGCTGGCCGTAGGCTTCAATATTGACTTCTACAGCCTCTTCGCTACCGGCGATCCGAAGATCTACCTCGGCGGCGACTCCGTAGCCTTCTGGGGCCCGCTGTCATGGACCATCATCTTCGGTCTGAGCTTTGCTACGTTTGTAACGCTGGTCATCCTGCCGGTCATGTACCTGTTGGGCTGGAAGCTGAAAAACTGGTGGACGACGGATATGTAGACGATGGACTGTTGGTCGATGGACTGTGTACCCCGGAACTCTGTTCCGGGCGCGATGGTGGAAAAACAATGAACGTTAACCTCCGCCCCGTCCAGGTCTCACATAGCCTTTCAAATAAATAAAAAGCGGCGCTTTCCTGTGGGAGGGCGCCGCTTTTTAGCTTTATAAACCCTACAGGGGCAGCGCCCCGAAAACATTTGTAGCCATAAAATGAATTAAGAGGCAGAGGGGCAGCGCCCCGAAAACATTTGTAGCCATAAAATGAATTAAGAGGCAGAGGGGCAGCGCCCCGAAAACAT
>JADZFI010000173.1 GCA_020850025.1 Saprospiraceae bacterium | reverse complement strand
TTTTTAGCCTTTTCTTTCGGTGCAGACCCGGCTTTGGGTTTCTTACTTGCCGGTTTTGGTGGCGCTTCCAAGTCGACCGAAACCTTTTTGTGTGCAGATTTTTTAGCCGTTTTCGCAGGTGTCATCCGGTTAGACTCCACGCTGACATCCGGCGACTGTCGTACTTTTTCGATCCTTGCGCCAATTCGTTGATAGACCGAGAAGTATTTATCCACGGTTTTTTCCCAGGAAAAATCAATGGACATGATCCGCTGTCGCAGTACGGCCACAATTCCCGGGTCATTGTGCCACATAGCAGCGCCCCGGTGAATGGCATAGCCGATGTCGTTCAGGCTGAACTGATCGAACCGAATGCCACGGCCTGCATCGCCTGGGGTGGCAATATCAGGAACGGTGTCTTTTAAACCACCTACACTTCTCACCATCGGGATTGCTCCGTAGCGCATGGCGTACATCTGATTGAGCCCGCATGGTTCTACCCGGGAAGGCATAATCAGAAAGTCGGAGCCTGCATATATCTGGTGCGCCAGCGCTTCATTGTAGTCTATCACGGCATTCACCCGACCCGGATACTGGTGCGCCATACTCCTGAACTGGTTTTGGGTCCAGGCTTCGCCGGTGCCCAGCACCAGAAAACTGCCGGAACCGCCTGCATGAATATAGTTCCGGTAGGCATCCGGCAACAAATCTGATCCTTTCTCCCCTACCATTCGCCCTATGAAACTGATCAATGGAGTCTCCATAGGGAAGCCAAACCATTCGCAAAGCGCCTGTTTGTTTCGATACTTAAACTCCTGAATGGCCTCTATGGAAGGAACATCGGCATTATCCTGCAATCGGAATTGCAGCGCGTTATCCGTCACAGGATCCCAGACCTGGGCGTCAATGCCATTGATGATGCCCCATTGTTTATGCCATTCAGCCCGGAAAAGAGGTTCCAGACCAAGGCTGTTTTCGTGTAATTCGAACAAGTAACTCTCGGAAACTGTGGTCACTGCCCATGCACATTTTATCGCTGATGCCATGGGGTTGACGGCGCCATTCCAATCCATATAACCACGTGCCCCGGCATAGTAATAGGGCAGCAAGTGCTGATTTTTCCAGCTAAAAGCTCCCTGATACTGTCCGTTATGTATGGTAAAAATGGTGGGTGTATCAGCCAAGGGTTTGAAATCCGGCGAATACTTGACCATAAACGGAATAAGCCCTGTGTGATGGTCGTGACAATGCAAAGCCTTGGGGCGCTCTTGTTCCGGAAATGAAATGACCCATTGCAAAACGGCTTGCTGAAACACCAGATAACGTTCCACTTCATCCTCATAAGGCCATCCATCCGGATCATTATAGATGCCCGGCCTGTCATACAATCCCGGGATATCCACCACAAACAGCGGAAATCCAAGTTTGCTGTGTCGTTCCTGTTGTACGGAAAAATGGATAGTACGCCAATCAGACCGCACCGCCCCCTGGTATACCGAAACCCAATCCTGTTGGTTTATCCATTTCAGGGCATATTTGGGAATCACAGCACCGGATAGCACTCCAGCCTGTGTCATATACTTGGGTAAAGAGCCAACAACGTCTCCCAACCCGCCAGTTTTGGCAGCGGGATAACATTCGGCAGATATGTGCAGGACCTGTATCATGAGGAAGTGTGTGAGTGTTGAGTATTCGAGTGTTCGGGTTGGCGCTGCTCCTGGGGTGTGCTGAGGTGGATTTTCCCGCAGAATTCGCAGATTTTACACGGAAGTTTTTCGCACAGATTTAACACGGATTTTTTTCACAGATTTTACACAGAATGGATTTCACAGAATACATTAAGCCGGGCTGCTCAAATATCAAAGAAAAAAAGAAATCCGTGTTATCCGTGTCATCCGCGTTCTATAAAATCCCCGGCATCCCCCGCGGCATCCCCTACCCCAGTTGCTTGCCTCCAAAGATCGACTCCACAAATGCGCGCTTGTTGAATATCTGGAGTTTATCAATGCTTTCGCCAACACCTATGTACCTGATCGGAATTTTGAACTGATCGCTGATACTGATGGCTACCCCGCCCTTTGCGGTACCGTCCAGTTTGGTAAGCGCGAGGCAGGTGATCGGTGCTACTTCCGTAAACTGTTTTGCCTGTTCCTGGGCATTCTGTCCGGTACTGGCATCCAGTACCAGCAACACATCGTGGGGAGCGCCGGGGAGATTTTTTTCAATACTTCGGTGAATTTTACCCAACTCAAGCATCAAGTGACTCTTGTTGTGCAATCGGCCGGCGGTATCAATGATGGCTACATCGCAGTGGTTCTCCAGGGCATATTTGGTGGTCTCAAAAGCCACCGCAGCCGGATCGGCCTGCATGCCTTTGGAATAAAAATCGCAACCTACACGGTCGGCCCAAATCTTTAGCTGATCTACTGCTGCAGCCCTGAAGGTATCGGCAGCACCCAATACCACCTTATATCCACGCTGCTTAAGCTGATAGGCCAGCTTGCCAATGGTGGTGGTTTTTCCCACGCCGTTTACGCCAATGACCAACAGTATATAAGGCTTTTTACCGGCAGGCAGCTCGAAATCTTCCGAGTCGGCGGTATTGTTTTCAGAGAGCAGGGTAACTATCTCATCCCGAAGAATCTCATTGAGTTCTGCAGCACTTACATATTTATCCCGACTCACCCTCGCTTCGATCCGCTCGATGATTTTTACGGCAGTATCCAATCCCACATCGCTGGAGATAAGTATGTTCTCCAGTTCATCCAGCACCTCAATATCCACGGTGCTCTTCCCGGCAATTGCCCGACTGATTTTACCAAAGAGACCTTCTTTGGTTTTTTCCAGTCCCTTGTCAAGATCTTCCTTCTTGTCTTTATTGAAAAATTTATCAAAAAATCCCATTATTCAGGGGTTATATAGTGAGTTAAATGACGGTGGACGGCCAACGGTGGACGGTGGACGGCACCGTAGGCCGTCAACCGTAGGCCGTAAGCCGTCAACCGTCTACCATTTATTTCCAGGCTTCGCCGTGGGTGCGTTTAAGGGCATCCATGAGGTTGACCTTCTGCCTGCGCGACACTTCTATGCTATCGCCGTTTTCCATAATCAGGTAACCACCTTCTCCTGTGATGTAGGTTTTCATGAAGTTCATATTCACGATATGCTTCTTGTGTACCCGAACAAAATTGAAGCTGGTAAGCGCGTCTTCATAAGCTTTTATGGTTCGGCTGGCTGTTATACGACTGCCACCATTGAGCAGAAAATGCGTGTAATTATTCTCTGCCTCCAAACGGGTGATGTCAGACAGGCGAACGAAGTGGACGCCGTCCATGGCAGAAATACCAATTTTTTCGAAGGCATTGGGAGCGTTTGGATTATAGGTCTGTTGAAGCACCTCCAGCCGCGCCTTGGTTTCCGTGTTGCGAGGCTTGATTCGGCCGACAGCCCGGATGAGTTCTTCCCGTTCTATGGGTTTTGTGACGTAATCAATGGCTGCAAATTCAAACGCCCGAATGGCATATTTGTCGAAGGCTGTGACAAAAATGATGTCGAA
>JADZFI010000172.1 GCA_020850025.1 Saprospiraceae bacterium | reverse complement strand
TCGCATTTTTGTCCACACTCAAGCCCCATTCTCCAATGGGCCCCAGTTTAGGCGTGAGTCCGAACAGTGGAATAAAATGGTCGGCTTTTATAACGCTTTCACCTTCCGTATCATGCAATACTGTCACACTATCCAGTTGGCCATTCCCCTGTAGGCCAACCACCTGTGCATTGGTAATGAGCTTCACCCGGCCTTTTTCCACCAAATGATGCACTTTTTCCACGCTATCCAGGGCTCCGCGGAATTCCGTGCGCCGGTGGATCAGGCTGATTTCATTGGCAACATCTGCCAGGTAAATGGTCCAGTCAAGGGCCGAGTCTCCTCCGCCGGCGATTACAATATTCTTCCCCTGGTACATTTCAGGATTTCGGACGAAATATTCCACACCTTTCTCTTCGAATTCGGCGATATTGTCAATGGGTGGTTTGCGCGGCTCGAAACTTCCAAGGCCGCCTGCAATAAATATGACAGGCGCCAGGTGTTTATTTCCCCTGTGGGTGGTAACCAGCCACCGACCGTCCTCCTGCTTTTCAATGGTTTCAGCGCGTTCGTTCAGGGAAAAGCCAGGGCTGAACGGCTTAATTTGCTCCATCAGGTTGGTTACCAGATCGCCCGCCAGAACACTTGGATATCCGGGAATATCGTAAATGGGCTTTTTAGGGTAAATTTCGGTGAGCTGGCCGCCGGGTTGTGGAAGGATGTCGATCAAATGGCAGCGTAATTTCAACAATCCGGCCTCAAAAACAGCAAACAATCCAACCGGGCCGGCGCCAATAATCAGGATGTCGGTTTCAATTATGTCTTTCATGAAGGAACTGCGAAAACTTCGCTACATCAGTGTTTTGTGAAGGCATTCAGGATTTATCTTCTTCTGCGTTCCTGAAGGTAATGGCGTCGGGAAGGTTTTACCAGCAAGTCTTTGGCCAATTTGCCGGTCAGTGCTCCAAGGGCAGCAACGAGTCCTCCCATTATTCCCGTCAATAGCAACAGTTGTGTGGAGGATGCACCCTGGAATAGTTGACCAACTCTTTCGGACAATGCACTGTCATTGGCATTATCCTGTAAAAAAGCAGCCAGCCACCAAAGTATGGCGCCGCCCAGAAAACCGCCGAAAAAAGCCTGCCAGGCACTCTTTGTGAACCAGCCAGCCAGTCCGGAAATGAATACCAACGCCCACCACGGTAAGCCGAAGTGACAAATCTGGCCCAAAGCTAAAATCAGTAGCGCTGCTAAAAAGGTGTTTTTCATCATTCGAAGCATTGATGTTAATTCTGCCCTGGTACAAATTTTTGTCTTCCAAGTATTCGGGCATTTGCCTCTTCGGGCGACTTCAGGAAAAGCAATTCATAATAGTTGCCGCTCGCCCAGGTTTCAACCATATTATCGTAGTACTTACTCCCGGGGTTTCCGCTTTGTCCGCCCGGGAATACACCCAGGGCCTGAATCTGCTCACCCAGTTCAACAATCATTCTCCAGGAGGGGCCATTGGTTTTACTCATGGCATTAGGGGCTGTGCGGTGCCCGCCAATTTTCAGATCCAGCCGACTGAAGGCGTCAATTTGCCCCAGGTGTTTCAATACAAATCCTTTTGCTTGTCCGTAAGCCACTTTTTGTTCAGGGTGTGTGCGGTAATACGTTTGCATCAAGGCAAACGATTCCTGGACAATTTCTTTGGCAGTTTCCCGGCCTGGCGTAGCCGGGTGGTCGAAGTAGATGCTCGCTGTATCAGTTTCGAGCATTTCCACAAATCGCCATGCTTCCGGATATACCATTTGAATTTTGGCACTTTTGCTGCGATTCAGATCATCTGTAGTGATCTTACCATTGTGGTTGTTTTCAAGGGCTGCAATTTCGTCCCAGGTGGCGGTATAACAGGAGTCGAACCATGTTTCAAATAAAGTCGGGGCAAGATACTCCGGCTCATACCGGTAATTCCAGGAGGCCAGTTCTTTCGCCAATGCCTTTCCCTCATCATCCAGTTTGGTTTGATCGAGCATGCGAAGCATCAGCGGCAGGGCGTCTGAGGCTCGCTGACTGAAGTTGTCCAATTGCATGTTTTTCATGCTATCGGCAGTTGCCTGGGTCATGGCCGATAAACGGTCATAGATCCGGCGGCTGCGCCAGTCTTCAAAATTGCCAAGATAATAGTAAGGGTAGGAGGGAGGAGTAGAATGCTGATTGGCTGAGAACACGAACCCTCTGCTTGGGTTTTTCATGCTGGGCACCAAAGCAGCAGGAATAAAGGCATTCCATGCATTGGCCCAGCGGTCGCCCTCCTGCACAAACCGGCCTTGCTGGAACCCTCTGACAGGGTATTTGCCCTGTGGTTGAATGGCAATATCGCCGTCTTTTGAGGCAAAAATAAAGTTTTGAGCAGGAGAGTCGAAGCCTGGAATGGCAGACTTATAGTCTTCATAGTTTTTGCCTTTATCAAGACCCAGAAAGGTTTCAAAGGCACTTTGCTCCGGCACATCATGAGCGATCCAGCGCACTGCGCAGTCTTTCAGCGGATTGTCTGGTTCGAAATCGTAAGTAACAGG
>JADZFI010000171.1 GCA_020850025.1 Saprospiraceae bacterium | reverse complement strand
GTCCGGGCGAGAATCTGACGCCACAAGACATCGTTGAATGTACTGCTGCCTTTGGGCAATGGGTACTGGAAACTACCGGCAACCCCCGCATTGTAGTGGGACGCGACGGCCGTATTTCCGGTGAAATTGCTTCAGCGCTGGTGGTCAACACTTTGCGCAGCATGGGCATTTCTGTGCTGGACCTCGGCCTGAGCACCACGCCTACCGTGGAAATGGCCGTTCCCATGGAAAATGCCGGCGGGGGTATTATCCTCACCGCCAGCCACAATCCCAAAGAATGGAATGCCCTTAAGCTGCTCAACCACAAAGGGGAATTCATCAGCGCTGCCGATGGCGCTGCCGTGCTCCAAAAAGTGGACGAAAAAAACGTGGTTTATGCCAGTGTAGACAAACTGGGCGGCTACCGCAGCGACGACTCTTACATCCGCAAGCATATTGACCAAATCCTGGCGCTGCCGCTGGTAGACGTTGAAGCCGTGCGCGCCAGAGGATTCAGGATCGTGGTAGATGCCATTAACTCCACCGGCGCTTTGTCGGTGCCGCCATTGCTGGAGGCGCTGGGCTGCCAGTGTATCCTGGTGAACGGGGAGGTCAATGGCCATTTTGCCCACAACCCGGAGCCCCTGAAGGAGCACCTGGGCACGCTGGGTACCGAAGTCAAACTCCAAAAGGCACATCTCGGCATTGCCGTGGATCCGGACGTAGACCGTCTGGTGTTCATGTGCGAAGACGGAGAGCTTTTCGGAGAGGAATACACCCTGGTGGCCGTGGCCGACTACGTGCTGTCCAAACGCGGCGGCGGAAACACCGTTTCCAACCTAAGCAGCACACGCGCCCTGCGCGACGTGACCGTCAAATACGGCGGCGAATATTTTGCTGCAGCCGTGGGAGAAGTCAATGTGGTGGAAAAAATGAAAGCGGTCAATGCCGTGATCGGCGGAGAAGGCAACGGCGGGATCATCCTGCCGGAACTGCACTACGGCCGGGATGCACTGGTGGGTATTGCCCTGTTTTTGAGTCACCTGGCTCAATTTGGCAAACAAATTTCCACGCTGCGCAAGATCTATCCCGATTACCAGATGGCCAAAACCAAACTGGATCGCTCAGCAGACATTGATCTGGAAAAGATCTTTGCCGCGCTGAAGGAAAAATACCACCGCGAACAAATCAATACCGAAGACGGACTCAAAATTGATTTCGCCGACGGCTGGGTGCACCTGCGCCCCTCCAATACAGAACCCATCATCCGGGTGTATTCCGAAAGCCACTCTGAGGTGATCGCCGCCAACCTGGCCAAAAAGATCATTGCAGACATAGGAGCGGCAAGGTAGATGACTTACGATGTACGACTTACGATTTTTGAAAAATAAAGTAACTTTGTCTGGTTGATTCACGAAATACCAAGTTAAAATCGTCCATCGTCCATCGTCCATCGTCCATCGTCCATCGTCCACCGTAAGCCGTAAGCCGTAAACCATGCAAAGAGTCTATTTCGACAATGCTGCCACTACCCCTATCTCTGAAGAAGTGATCAATGCCATGCTGCCCGTGTTGCGCGGACAGTTCGGGAATCCTTCCAGTATTCATGCCGAAGGGCGCAGCGTTCGTGCTGCCGTTGAGTCTGCACGCAAAACGGTGGCTCAGTGCATCGGCGCAGGTACCGGTGAGATCTTTTTCACTTCCGGCGGTACGGAAAGCAACAACATGGCCATCAAGTGCGCCGTGCGGGATTTGGGGGTGCAACGCATCATTTCCAGTCCTACCGAGCACCATTGCGGTACCCATGCCATCGAAACGGTGGAAAAGGTGGATGGGGTGGAAGTGGTTTGGCTTCCGGTGGATGCAGTGGGTCGCCCGGATTATAAAGCGCTAGAAGCTGCCCTCCAAAACAGCAACGGCAAGAAAACGCTGGTGTCGCTTATGCACGCCAACAACGAGATCGGCACCATGATTGACCTGGGTCTGGTATCCGGTCTGTGTAAGCAGTATGGCGCTTTGTTCCATTCAGATACCGTGCAAACCGTTGGGCACTTTCCGATCAACGTGCAGGAAACCCCGGTTAATTTCCTTTCCGGCGCAGCGCATAAATTCCACGGCCCCAAAGGCGTAGGATTCATTTACATCAACCCGGAAACGCCCATTAAGCCGTTCATAGATGGCGGCGCTCAGGAGCGCAACATGCGCGGCGGCACCGAGAATGTGTACGGAATTGTGGGCCTGGCCAAAGCGCTTGAGCTGGCCACCAACGAAATGGATGTCCGTGTGGCGCATATTTCAGATATCCGTAACTACCTGAAAACCCGTCTCCTGGAAACCTTCGACGACATTCAGTTCAACGGTGATTGCGACGGCCAAAGCTTGTACACGGTGCTGAATGTGTCCTTCCCGCCCAATCCCAAAAATGAGCTGCTGCTCCTGAGCATGGATATAGCCGGCATCAGCTGTTCCGGCGGTTCGGCCTGCTCCAGCGGTTCTGAAAAGGGCTCCCACGTGCTGGAAGCCATTCATGCCGACCCGACCCGCAAAAGCATTCGTTTCTCCTTTTCCCACTACAATACCCGCGAAGAAGTGGATTTTGTTGTGGAAAAACTGAAGGCGATTTTACCGATGAGGGAAATGGTGGGGGCGTGATCCGGATCGGGTTATGATACTGCTTCCGTCGGGTATGATGGAACGCGGTTGCCAGATTTGGTATGTCGTGGAGGGTAATTCTCGCTATCAGATTGATAATAAATATATTTTGGGTGCTAAAAATTTAATAATTCAGATTTTTTTGAATGCCAAAAATTAAATTTTTAATTATTTTTGCCTGCTAATTTTATCAACAAAGGCGCCCTTGCCGAGCAGTTTTGGGGGCTGGAATACTTAAAGTATGGATCGCCCTACACCCCCCCGGCCTTGTATTACTGGCACAGGGAAGCACCCAATGCAAATGCCGAGGTAGATTACATCATACAGCAAGGTGTTGATCTTTTGCCTGTGGAAGTTAAGGCATCCGCACAAGGCAGCATGCAAAGCCTTAGGCAATTTTTGAAGGAGAAAAACAAACCATTTGGCTACCGATTTTCCCTTGAAAACTTTTCAGCATTTGAAGATATTCAGGTGATGCCTCTTTATGCGATATCTAATTTGGAAAGATAGCTAAAGCATTCCACGTCTCCGCTACCAGAAAAAGTAGATAATGGCCTGGTCTGAGTCGTGAGTGAAAACTTCACTCCATTAACACAAACCCTGCCCAGAAATACGGATTCTCGTATCGCTCCCGCATTTCCAGTTGGGCTGCCCGGAATGCATCGGGGATGGTTTGTTTTTCCAGCAGCCAGTGGCTGTAATATGCGGTCATTAATTCCTGGGTTTGAAAATCCGGTACCTTCCACAGGCTCATTACGAGGTATTTCGCTCCGGCTATTTTGAAGGCCCGACGCAAGCCGTAAACGCCTTCATTCCCCTCAATATCTCCCAGCCCGGTTTCACAGGCGGAGAGTACTACTAGCTCTGTGTTCTGGAGGTCCAGGTGACTGATTTCATAGGCGGTGAGGATGCCGTTTTCCATGCCTTTTTTGAAGGGTTTCCCGGTGCTCCACGCGTAGTTGGCGCCGGCCATGGCCAGCCCTGAACGGATGAGCGGGTGACTGCTGGCTATGAAGCCGGTGGTATTTTCATTTGCCGGGATGTTCAGTAAAATACTGTCTTTCGGGTCCGGGAAAAAATAACCGTGGGTAGCAAGGTGAAGTATCCTGGGCGCTTCTTCCCGGGTACCCAGGGATTTTACTGCTTCTTCTGTGGCAGCAAATCCGGTCCGTTTTTCAGGGTTAAATCCGGCTTCCGTCAGAATATCGGCCAGCAAATTGACCTCTTTCACCGAACCTTTTATAAATTGGAAGGGGCCGGTTTGTGCTCCGGGAGAAGATGTTTGAGTGCCCTCCAGTCCTCTGGAAGCCATATCCGTCGGAAGGAGCTTATTGGCTTCCTGAATGGCCAGGGTGTCCATGTCGAACTGTATGGCGCCAAAAAGTGCAACGCGGTTATTGGTATTCTCGAACGCTGAAGTGCTCGCTACCTGTCGGGTGCTGCCCAGCCCTATCAGCTTGTACCGGTCGGCCACAACGGAATCAATATTAATAGGCACAGCGCCCAGATTAATGCGGTGCAGCAATCCGGCCGATGCAAAATACACGGTATTGATGTTCGTCAAAGCAGGCATCAGAGGTTTCCATATCAGCTCATACAGGCTTTTTTTCGGCTTTTCTACCACTATGATGCCGCGATTGGGCACAGAATATAGCGCTGCAACATAATCAGGATGTTCTTTTCCCGGTGTTTTCTCCTGAATGCGGAGCGCCTCCAGGTATAAAGACTCTGCTTCGGGGTAATACCCGAGGTCTTTGGTAACGCTGGCCAGGTGATATACCGTTGTGGCGTATGCTGCATTTTCTTTGCCAATTGTTTTTTCCTGAATGGCTTTCACCTCCTGATAATAGGGCTCGGCTTCGTCCATCTTGCCGGAAGCATCCAACAGGCGTCCGTGCTGAAACCGGCATTTTACATACGCTGCGCTTAGTTCTCCAAAATCTTTTCGGGCAAGTATTTCAGCCTCC
>JADZFI010000170.1 GCA_020850025.1 Saprospiraceae bacterium | reverse complement strand
TCATTTGTGTATTTTCTACACCAACTCACCCAAATCCCCTACCTTTGTCCGTCTTATGATGCAGCAAATCTCTGAATCGCCTGTTTCTCAAACTTTTACCTCTATGGTTGGAAACCTCACGCAGAGCGGCGCTAAACTGAAGCGCATTTTTATCGAACCCAAACTTCCGGAGGGCTTGTCGCCACTCATGGAATTAGCCCATAATCTTTGGTGGTGCTGGAATCACGAAGCCATCGAACTGTTCCAAAGCATTGATGCTCAAAAATTTGCAGCACTGAACCACAATCCGGTGGCATTGCTCGACGAGCTGAGCATCGAGCGCGCCCAGGAGCTGTTGGCCGATAAGACCTTCATGGCCAACCTGAAAAAGGTATATCAGGATTTCCGGAACTATCTGGATAAAGCGCCCGGCAAAACGGGTCCGCAAATTGCCTATTTCTGCATGGAATACGGTTTGCACCAGAGCCTCCGACTCTACTCCGGTGGTCTGGGTGTGCTTGCCGGGGATTATCTGAAAGAGATCAGCGACCGCAATGCCAATTTCGTAGCTGTAGGCCTGCTGTACCGTTATGGCTATTTCCAGCAGGGTATCAGCATCAATGGCGATCAGCTGCACCATTCCGACCCGGCCAAGTTTACCCAACTCCCGCTCCAGCCTGTGCGCGACGCCCGCGGCGAATGGATCAAAATTCATGTCAACCTGAGCGGTCGCACCGTTTGGGCCAAAATCTGGGAACTACCGGTAGGCCGTATGTCGCTCTACCTGCTGGATACCGATATAGACGATAACACTTGGGAAGACCGCAACATTACCCACCAGCTCTATGGCGGCGATAATGAGAACCGTCTGCGGCAGGAATTGCTGCTCGGCATAGGTGGCCTGCGTGCGCTGACGGCTATGAACATACAGCCCGACTTGTTCCACCTCAATGAAGGCCACGCTGCTTTCCTGGGCCTAGAGCGTCTGCGCAACTATATGAAAGATCAGGAGCTTAGCTACGACGAGGCACTGGAAGTAGTTCGTTCCACCCAGTTGTTCACTACCCACACGCCGGTGCCGGCTGGTCACGATACCTTCTCGGAGGCCCTTCTCCGCGATTACCTTTTTGAATATACCTACGCCCTGGATCTGCCCTGGGAATCGCTCATGGGCCTCGGCCGTGTGGATGCTGCCGATGACAGGGAGTTGTTCAATGTGAGCCATCTGGCCATCCGTACATCCCAGGAAATCAACGGGGTGAGCCGCTTGCACGGCGAGGTGAGCCAGCGTATGTTTGAAGAGTTGAACCCGGATTACAATTATGCCGAGAGTAATATTGGTTATGTCACCAACTCCGTGCATTTCCCCACCTGGGTAGCCCGAGAATGGCTGGATTTTTACCAGAAAAAACTGGGAAAAGATCTCCTGGATCACCAGACTGACAAAAAATACTGGGAGAAAATCCATGCAGTGCCGGATGCCGACATCATGGCTATTCGTCGCTTGCTGAAAAAACGCCTGCTCGACTGGGTACGGCACTCCCTTTCTGAAGACCTGATGCGTCGGGGTGAAAATCCGCGCAATATTTTCGAGATCATCAATGCCATCAAAGACGATGCGCTGGTGTTTGGCTTTGCCCGGCGTTTTGCCACTTACAAACGCGCAACCTTGTTGTTTTCCAACGAAAAACGCCTGGCAGAGATCGTGAACAACCCCGAGCGGCCGGTTATTTTCCTCTTTGCCGGTAAAGCACACCCGGCGGACAAAGGCGGTCAGGAGTTCATCCGTTTGGTGTATCAGGTAACAAAAAATCCGCAGTTCAAGGGCAAGGTCATTTTCCTGGAAAATTACAGCATGGAAATGGCCAAGTTGCTGGTTCAAGGGGTTGATGTGTGGCTCAACAACCCTACCCGCCCCAAGGAAGCCTCCGGCACCTCAGGCATGAAAGCCGTGATGAACGGTGTGATGAACTTTTCGGTGCTCGACGGCTGGTGGTGCGAGGGCTACCGCCCGGGCGCCGGCTGGGCATTGCCGGAGAAAGAAACCTATCCGGATAACCCCGTCCTGCAAAATGAACTCGATGCGGAAACCATCTACAATACGCTGGAAAACGACATCGTGCCCACGTATTACGATCAGGATAAAAACGGTGTTTCTGCCCGCTGGGTAAGTCATATCAAAAAAACCATTGCCGAGATTGCCCCGGAATTTGTGATGGGACGCATGCTCAACGACTATCAGGAGCGTTTTTACAGCAAGTTGGGCCAGCGCAGCAAACAGATCAAACAAAAAAGCTTTGCCGCTGCACGCGACCTGGCACGCTGGAAAAGTCGCGTGAGCGCCACTTGGGAGGCTATTGAACTGGTAGACCTCCAGGCGCCCGACACCTTCAACCGCTCCCTGCCCCTGGGCGAAAAATTTGAAGCCAAGGCCACCCTCAACCTTCAGGATCTGAAACCGGAGGATGTAGGTGTAGAGGTGGTATTCTACAAACGCATTTCAGAAAAGGAATTGGAGTTGCTCTATGCCCAAGAACTGAAACAAACCCAAACCAAAGGCAAGGAAGCTACCTACGAATGCTCCTTTGTGCCCAAAACGGCCGGTGTGTTCGAGTTCGGATTCCGGGTGTTTCCCAAGCATCCTTTATTGCCCCACCGCCAGGACTTCGGACTGGTGAAATGGCTTTGATTGGACTGTTGGACTGTTAGACAATGGATGTTGGACTTGGGCTCGGGGTAATTGATCATACCCGCTTCATCGAGCCCTGGTCCAACGTCCATTGTCTAACAGTCCAACGTCCTTTACCTCTCCACCACCTTCCCGTCTTTCATCACAAACACCACCTTAAGCATGGTACGGATGTTGGTGAGCGGGTCGTCTTCCACGGCAACGATATCGGCTAATTTTCCGGGTTCCAGGGTGCCGATTTTGTCGTTCATACGGAGCATGGTGGCGGCATCTATGGTCGCGGAACGAAGGATATCGGTATTTGTCATGCCGGCCTCGGCCATGAGTACGAACTCCAGGTTGTTGGCGCCGTGCGGCGACACACCGGAATCGGTTCCGAAAGCGATTTTAACGCCTCTTTTGTAGGCTTTTGCAGCCGTGGCCTTAAGTTGCGGACAGATTTCCAGTCCTTTTTTGCGCACCAGTTCCGGGAAAAACCCTTTGGCATACATGGCGCTGTCAGCCACGGCTTGTCCGGCGGTGAGGGTGGGTACCAGCCAGGTTCCGTGTTTGATCATGGCATCCATGGTGGCCTCGCTCATAAAAGTACCGTGCTCGATACTCACCACTCCGGCTTCCACGGCCCTGCGCATACCTTCATCTCCGTGGGCATGTGCGGCAACATCCATACCCAGGTCGCGGGCGGTTTGTACGATAATGCTGAGTTCGTCCTGGGCATAATGCGGCAAACTGCCGTCGCGGGCGAGCGAGAGTACGCCGCCGGTAGCGCAAACTTTAATACAATCCGAGCCTTTTTTGAATTGCTCCCGCACGGCTGCCCGACACTCATCGGGTCCGTCGGCCATACCCATTTCGGGGCCGGGCGGATCAAACAGGTCCCAGCGCGCGCCGGTGGTGGCATCGCTGTGGCCGCCTGTGATGCTGAGTGAGCGTCCGGCGGTGATGATGCGTGGCCCAATGGCCCAGCCGCTGTTGATGGCATTGCGCAACCCGATGTTGACACCGGTGCCTCCCAGATCCCGTACCGTGGTAAACCCGGCGTTCAGCGTTCTGCGGGCATATACCGCCGCCCGGTAGGCTATATCGGCCGGGTTCATGGTGTATTTTTCATTGTAAGATTGCCTGCTCTGCTCCCACTCCAGGTGCACATGGCAATCAATCAAGCCGGGTAAAACCGTTTTGTTTTTCAAATCAACCACCTCAGCGCCAACAGGTGCAGCGCTGTAGCCCGGTTCAATGCGGGCAATATTATTCCCCTCCACCACAATGGTGGCCTTCATAATGGCATCGCCCTTCATAGGCAAAATACGTCCGCAATGCAGGTAGGTAGTTTGAGACCAAAGTGGCAAAGCCAAAAGCAAGAAAACAGGAATCAGGCGCATGTTAATGTGGGTAATGGGTTTAATGTGTTTAATGTGGGGAATGGGGGTTAATGTGGGGAATGTGGGGGACAAATCTATAAAAAATCTTTCCTGACTAGCAAGTTTGACGGTGAACGGTTGACGGCCTACGGTAGACGGTTGGGGCTCGGAGTAATTAGCCCTTTCCGGCAACCCCGAGCCGTCCACCGTCCACCGTAGGCCGTCCACCGTAGGCCGTAAATCGTTCTTAGATTTTTTCCAAATTAGAGTCTTTCCGGCTGCTTTACACGTATATGACATTGACGCGGAGGCTCAAGGGTACTTTTGTCCAACTTTTTTGAAAACCTGCCTGAAACACCGCGTTTTTTCGACCATGCTCGACGGCTTTCACATACTAACCCTGACACATCGCGATGCGCCGCTGGAGGCGCTTGCGCATGCTATTGTTCCCGGCGAAAACACTGCTGACACATTGGAGCAATTGAAATCGGCCATGGGATGGGAGGAGTTGCTCTATTTGGCTACCTGCAATCGCGCTACTTACGTTTTTTACACTCAGGAGCCTGTGTCTGCCCAGCTCCCCGGCATGGTATTGCAGCACATTCGTCCGGAGCTTTCGGAAACAACAGTGATGGAAACAGCGGCACGTATGCGCCTGCTGCACGGCAACGAAGCAGTGACCCACTTGCTGGAAGTTGCCGCCTCTATGGACAGCCTGGTGGTGGGAGAACGCGAAATCATCCGGCAATTACGCCAGGCTTACGATCAATGCAAAAGCTGGCAACTCACAGGCGATCACCTGCGCCTGCTGATGGGATTCACCATCGAAACCGCCAAAGAAATTTATACACACACCGGCATTGGTCGAAAGGCGCTCAGCGTAGTGGCCCTGGCATTCGGTGAGATGCAAAAAACCGGACTCCGGCCCAATGCCCGCATTTTGCTGGTGGGCGCCGGCGAAACGAACAGCCTTTATGCCAAGTTTTTGGTGAAAGCCGGCTATCGCAACGTTACCGTCTTTAACCGCACCTTTGCAAAAGCAGAAGCACTCGCTGCCACCCATCAGTGGCGCGCTTTATCGCTCGATGAGCTGGCTTTCTACTCTGAAGGCTTTGATGCGCTGGTGGTTTGTACTGGCGCTACTTCTGCCATCATTACCCCCGAACTGTATCAGCAGCTTTTGGCCGGCGAAACCGACAAGAAGGTGGTAGTAGACCTCTCCATTCCGCACAATGTTGCCCGGGAAACCACACAGCAGTTTCCAATGACCTACATTGAAATTGAGGGGCTGAAAGAAACGGCCAATCAAAACCTCGCCTACCGCGAACAAGAACGCGAAAAAGCGGCCGGGCTCATCCAGGAGCGCATTTACGCCTTCCGCGATCGCTGGCACGAGCGTCAGGTGGAACGCGCTTTGGCGCACATTCCTGAGGAAGTAAAAGCCGTTAAAGAGCGCGCCCTGAATGAGGTGTACGGTCGGGAATTCTCCCAGTTGGATCCGCAGGCGCAGGAACTCGTGTTGCGCATGCTGGGCTACATGGAGAAAAAATGTGTGGCCATTCCCATCAAAGCTGCCAAAGAAGTGGCGCTGCGTGGAAGAAAGCAACGCAAGCAGGTATCTTTGCCTGCATGAACATTGCCATCATCGGGGGCGGAGCGGCCGGCTTTTTTGCCGCCATCACCGCTGCCGAATCCAATCCTGAATGTAAGGTAGTTATTTTCGAGCGCGGCAAGAACGTGCTGGAAAAAGTTCGCATCAGCGGCGGCGGTCGCTGTAATGTTACCCACGCCTGCTTCGATGCCCGGGAATTGGTAAAAAACTACCCGCGCGGCAGTCGGGAATTGCTCGGCCCTTTCCTGCAATTTGGTCCGGAACAGACCGTAGAATGGTATGCACGCAGGGGGGTAAACCTCAAAACCGAGTCCGACGGCCGCATGTTCCCCGTAACCGATTCTTCCCAAACCATAGTGGATTGCCTGGAGCGCTCCGCTTTCCGGGCGGGTGTGGAGGTGCGGCTCGGCGCCCGGGTAGACCAACTCGAGCCTTTACCCGATGGCGCCTGGCGCGTGGGTTCTGAAACATTCGACAAAGTGATGGTGGCTAGTGGCAGTAATCCTGCCATGTGGGAAAAACTGCGCGGCCTAGGGCACCAGATCGTTTCTCCGGCGCCAAGTTTGTTCACATTCAACACAAAAGATACGCGCCTTCGCGATCTCGCCGGAGTATCGGTTGCCCAGGTGGAACTAAGGGTTCCGGGCACCCGACTCAAATCGCAGGGGCCCCTTCTGGTTACGCACTGGGGCTTGAGTGGTCCGGCTGTTTTGCGGCTCTCTGCCTGGGGCGCCCGTGAGTTGGCAACTCTGGCCTATAAGTTTCCGCTTGAGGTGGATTTTGCCGGCACCCAGAGTGGCCCGGAGGTGATGGAGGCGCTTCAACAAAACAGGCTGGAACACGGCAAAAAACAGGTGGCCAACCACGCTATGTTTGGTTTGCCGGCCAGATTGTGGCAGCGCCTGGTGGAGGGCGCCGGCATTGATTCCGTAAAAAGATGGGCAGATTTGAGTAAAACAGATTGGCAGGCATTGCATCTGCAATTAACCTCCGCAACCTTTCAAATTACGGGAAAAAGCACTTTCAAAGAGGAGTTTGTAACGGCCGGCGGGGTGTCGCTCAAGGAAATACAGTTTCAAACCTTTGAAAGCAAGGTTTGTCCCAATCTCTATATGGCTGGCGAAGTGCTGGATATTGACGCCATAACAGGCGGATTCAATTTTCAGGCAGCCTGGACCGGCGGTTTTCTTGCCGGGCAGGCCATGAGTGCCTGATCAGACAAGATTTTTCCATGCGGAATCGCAAAAACCGGGCAAATGAGCAGACTCCTTACTATTTATTTGGTTTACCGACCTTTTTTAAATGGTATTTAGAAGAAAATTGTTTATTTTTTAATAAAACAAAAAGTTTTTTTTATAAAATTATCTTTAAGGCTTGCACAGGAAAAAGAAAATCGACACCTTTGTAGCTCTTTTGGGAAAGCGGCCCTTTGTCTTAGTCGGAAGTTCTTAACATTCTTTTTGGCTATCTCATCGGAAGGGCATTATTCTAAGATTTCGTGATAACAGAACACAGCAGCACCTTAGTAGTCAGTGCTGCCTGTACACAGCACAGTCCCTACTTTTCGGCATGAGGTAATGATGCCGTTAAAAGCTAACCAGTGTCTGCCCTTGAAACTTTGTACGGTACGTACATAAGATTGCCCTTTGCGACCATTCATGTAATCTTACCCGACAGAAAACCAGGTACATCACATACAAAAACCGCAAGCAGGATGACGCCACAACAACAATCCGCTCCGCTCAAGGTCGTCTTCAGAGGCCACCTTGAATTTGGTTCCCAGCGAACCTATGAAATGGTATTGAAGCACTGGAATACCCGTGTGGAGAACTATTTCAAAACCGATGTACTCTTTACCGCGGATCAGGTGTTCCATGAGGACGGCTTTTCTTTGCATGTTCCGCAGCAAACCATGATGAGCACGCAAAAGCGTTATCGCAGCACTACGGCGCTGTTGTATGAAGTAGCGCAATATGCTCTGGCCGGAAATGTAGGCGCCTGGTGGGTACAAAATGGTCAGGTACTGGATCAGCATCTGATAGAGCCAAAATCAGACAAAGTGGCGGTGTCTGAATTTTTGCGTGGCAGAGAACTGGTACAGCAGGGCGGTATGGAGCAGGCTTCAGAAGCGCTGACCAATGCCATTGCCAAATACGAACGGCATGCACTGGCCTACGAACGCCGGGGTTATGTCAATTACAAATTGAAAAACTACAACGATGCGTTGTATGATTTTTCAAAAAGCATTGCCATCTATGCCCATAATCCTGAGCCTTTCTATGGCCGTGGCAAGGTATATATGTTGAAAAACGAATGGGAAAATGCTACGCATGATTTCCAGTCGACCATTGAGCGTTCGCTGGCGGTTCAACCCATTTACTGGCTGGCACGCCTGCGCCGTGCCGAGTGCTTTTTTCATCTCAAGCGATATGCAGAGGCCATCCCGGATCTGAAGTTTTTCCTGCAACGCAAATTCTCTGAGAACGATCCTAATCTCCGACTCCGCTCCAAGGCTGAATTCCTCATGGCGGAATGTGAGAAGCAACGGTAAACGGCTTACGGTTGACGGCTTATGGCTTTGAGCCTGTGACACCGTCTACCGTAAGCCGTCTACCGTCTACCGTAAGCCGTCAATTAACTGAACGAAAGAATATCCAGGCGCTCAATAATTCCAGCAACAGGAATACAACGGCTGCACCGACCAACCAGTGGAAATAATCGGTGGTGCGGCGGATGGTGGTTACCTCGATTTTTGTTTTTTCCAGGCGATCTATTTCACCATAGATGTACTTCAAATCGCGCTCCGAGCGGGCGCGGTAGAACTTGCCGCCTGTTGCTGCCGCCATTTCTTCCAACAACTCTGTATCAAATCGCATATATCTGGGGGCAAAGCTGTAGGAGCCATCCTGATTGCGCTGGGCGGGCGACATCACTACGCCTTCCGTGCCAATACCCACCGTATACACCCGAATGCCCAGGGTTTGGGCCATTTCGGCGGCCTGCACAGGGGCAATGTAACCGGCGTTGTTTTCGCCATCGGTGATCAACACCACTACCTTGCTTTTGGAGGGACTGTCTTTCAAGCGGTTTACGGCAGTAGCGAGCCCCATACCAATGGCCGTTCCGTCTTCCAGGCGACCCACGGTGAGTTCCTGAATGAAAGATTTCACCACTTTTTTGTCAGTAGTGAGCGGGCACTGGGTAAAAGCCTCTGCGGAAAAAGCGACCAGGCCAATGCGGTCGTGCGGTCGGTTCTCTACAAAATCTGCTGCCACCTGCTTGGACACGGTGAGCCGGTCCGGTTCAAAATCCCGGCTGAGCATAGAGGGAGAGATATCCATGCTCAGCACTATATCGAGTGCATCAGCCTTGATTTTTTCTTCGTTCCATTTTAGCTGCGGGCGCGCCATGGCGATAATGAGCAAAGCCAGAGTTATCCATCGAAGCCAGAGAATACGCGCTTTAACGCTGGAACGCCAACTTCCGCCTACGGCGCCAGAGGCTGCCCGCGGAAGTCGGAAGGAATTCTGTTGCTGTTTGTGCCGGATTAACCAGGCGAGCGGCAGCAACCATAATAACCAGAGTGGTGCTGCCAGGGTCATGATTCCGTAGATTCAGGGTGATCGGGGTGGGCGAGTGCCTGGGTTTCCAGGATCAACTGCTGGGCTAGCATAAAAGACTCATCATGGAAAGCTGGCTCTGGAACAATGCGCGCAAACTTTGCCAGGTCCGCCTGTTCGAGCAACTGCTGCAGAGGCGCCAAAAGTGTGTCGGGAAAAGAACTGTTCCCAAGCGCCAGCATGGTTTCAGGGGTAGTGGATTCCAATGCCGGCACCTCAAATCGTTTTTCCAGATATTCCCGCAAAATATCGGTTAGCGCTGCATAATGCTCCTTGATCTGTCCTGCAGCAATCAGGTTTTTCCCTTTCAGGGCTTCCAGTTTTTTCAAGGCCAGTTCGTGAGGCGGAAGCGCCATAGACCTGCTGAGTACCCGGGCTTTTTGTTGTCTGCTCACCAAATAATATACCAGCCCCAACAGAGCCAGTACTGCCAGAACGCCCAATATCCAGGGCAGATAATCAGTCCAGTCGGCCGGTTCGCGGTGAATATCCTTGATGGGCGCCATGTCGTTCAGATCGTCGGGCGAAGGGGTGGCTGTGACGATCAATTCCAGTTCATTGGTCAGGAGCTGTTTCCCGTTTCGCAGTCCAACGGATAAAGGCGGCAAATGCAGGGTGTCCTCATCAAAAAAAAGAACCGTCAGGCTCTTGCCGTAGAATGCGTCGTTGGAGGCCGTCCACTCACTTTGTTCAATGATGTTCTCAGTTGGAAGCACTTCTGACCAGGCGCCGAAAGTGAGCGAGTCGGAGGGTTTCCCAAGTTGGGAGGGGTAGCGGAGATAAAGAGTCAGGGCATTGCCTGTTTCCACCCGGGTGCTATCGGCGGAAAGCACCACTTGTGCCTGGCTGCTGAAAGCTGCCAGACAAGAGGCTATACACGCAATTTTTTGCCACAATAAGCTTGCTTTACTCATTTTTTGGCCCGGTTTTCAAAAAAGTGGAGTAAAACGGAAGCATAGGATTCCGAGGTGTGCAAACTTAAAAAATCAGCCCCTGCATTTCGGAATGCGGTCTTGGCTGCTGCTCTATGTTCATCGAACTGGCGCGCCCATTCATTTCGCACTTTGGGGCTGGAAGTGTCTATCCACACCATCTGGCCGGATTCGGCGTCGCGTACGTGTAGGAGGCCGACATCAGGGAGGTGGCGTTCCCGTTCGTCCCAGCAATGAATGCCCACGCAATCGTGCTTTTGCCCCAGGGTTTTGAGTGCGGGTTCGAAGCCGGAAGTCTGGAAGTCGGACAAAAGAAAGCAGACGCTTTTTTTCTTGAGCACATTGCGCACAAACTGGACAGCAGCAGCCAGATCGGTGCCCCGGTCTGCCGGCTGAACATTCAACAATTCGCGGATAAGGCGCAGGGTATGTTGTCGGCCTTTTTTAGGCGCGATGTACAGCTCAGGTTGATCCGAGAACAGGAGAAGCCCAACCTTGTCGTTATTGGCATCGGCGCTAAAAGCCAGCAGGGCACAGATCTCGGTGAGTAATTCCTGTTTCCACTGGCCGGTGGTGCCGAAAAAAGAGGAGCCGCTAATGTCGACCATCAGCATAACGGTAAGCTCCCGTTCTTCTTCAAAGATTTTGATATGGGGTTCGCCAGTGCGGGCAGTTACGTTCCAGTCAATATCCCGGACGTCGTCGCCGAACTGATATTGCCTTACCTCGCTGAACGACATGCCGCGCCCTTTGAAGGCGCTGTGATAGCCTCCTGTAAACAGGTTGCGCGTGATCCGGCGGGTTTTGATCTCAATCTTGCGGACTTTTTTGATCAGTTCTTCCATAGCTGGAACCGGACCGCCTGTGTTTGAGTCCGGAAATTATTTCAAAATCACGGTTGAGTCTATGCCAACCCCGCCCGACACCAGTGTTTTCCCGTCGCGGGCCCAACTGTAAATGCCGCCGGCCAGTTCATAGATTCGTACAAAACCGAGCGCTTTCATGCGCTCAGCTGCTTTTAGGCTTACGGTACTTGATTCGTCGTACACGATCACTGGCGCCTGACGGTTTAACTGAACGATACGATTGTCGAAATC
>JADZFI010000169.1 GCA_020850025.1 Saprospiraceae bacterium | reverse complement strand
TGAAAGAAGCAGTCGTTACAGCAGTAGTGAACAAAAGAGCCGGAGGTATGGGCCTGATCCTGGGCCGAAAAGCCTTCCAGCGACCATTTAAGGAAGGTGTACAGTTGCTGAACGCTGTTCAGGATGTCTACCTCGACAAGAGTATCAAGCTGGCCTAAGTATTACCATGCGTATATTGTTCGACCACCAGGTGTTTTCCTGGCAAAATTATGGCGGTATCTCCAGGTACTTCGTTGAGCAAATACGCGGACTTCAGTCGCTGGGGCAGGAGGTGTTTCTGCCCCAGCGCTTTTTTGCTGAAAATGTTTACTTGTCCAAACTTCAAGGCTTTCAGCAAAAAAGTCTTATGCCATTTGGCTTCAAAGGCAAAAAATGGCTTCAACTTCAACTTGGGAAAACCGCATCGCTTCGAGCTTTGCGAACCTTGGAACCCCAGGTTTTTCATCCAACCTATTTCGACCCGTATTTCCTGCCTGAAGTGCAAAAGAGGGGCACGCATTGGGTGATTACCGTACACGATATGATCCACGAAATTTACGGGCATGGAAGCCAGGGATTTTTTTCCCTGGATGCCCGGGTGGTTGAAAACAAGCGCCTCCTTGCCCAAAAAGCACATGCGGTTATTGCTGTATCCGAAAATACACGAAGAGATTTACTGCATTTTTGCCCTGAAGTAGACCCCGCCAAAGTGCATGTTGTGTACCATGGCAACAGGCTAAAAGCGGAACCCATGGAATTGCGCAATACTCATGCGCCTTACGTATTGTTTGTTGGGCAAAGGAAAGGGTACAAAAACTTCAAAGCCATGCTGGATCAACTTCAGCCGGTATTGGAAGAGGAAAAATCACTGCATGTAAAATGTGTGGGTGGTGGGGCTTTTGATACCTCCGAATTGGATCAAATCAATTCACTCGGACTGGAAGGTCGTGTGCAATACACTGTCATTCAATCAGATGCAGCCCTGGCGCAAACCTATCAACAGGCGGAGTGTTTTTTATTTCCCTCACTATATGAAGGATTTGGATTGCCGGTTGTGGAAGCCATGGCCTGTCATTGTCCTGTACTCTTGCAGGAAGGAAATGTACTACGGGAGATCGGCGGCGAATCGGCTATGTACTTTGATACCGGGAATAAGTACTCCTTACCTGAAGCCTTGTTTTCCTTGCTCCGAAGCCCTGAAAAACGAAAAAGCCTAATTGAAAGCGGGAAAAAAAGGGCAGAATATTTTTCCTGGGAAAAAAGCGTAGAGAACCATTTAAAGATTTACCAAAGCGTTGCCGGGCATGGAATCAGTATTTAATACGCCGGTGCTGCTGCTGCTTTTTAACAGACCAAAGCATACACAAATCGTGCTGGACCGGCTTCGGCTGATCCGCCCGGCGGTGCTATACGTTCATTGCGACGGGCCACGGATGAACAGACTAGATGATGAGAAAGAGGTGCGGGCGGTGCGCGAATGTTTGACTTCCATTGATTGGCCATGCGAGGTAAAAACGCTTTTCCGGAAGGAAAATGCCGGCTTGCGAGAGGGCGTATTCGGAGCGATCAACTGGTTTTTTGCCGAAGAAGAAAAGGGAATAATTCTGGAAGATGATTGCGTGCCGGACATCAGCTTTTTTCAATACTGCGCAGTTTTACTGGATTACTATGAAAAGGAGGAGATGGTCATGCACATCGGAGGTTCCAATCTGGGAGAGCATCTGACCAAAAACAGCGAAGAAAGCTATATATTTTCCAAATTTACCTTTGTTTGGGGATGGGCAAGCTGGCGCCGTGCCTGGAAAAAAATGAGCTTGTCGTTGGATGGATTTGAGACCTTTGTCAGCAAGGACTTCATTAAGGATTTGTGTGACGATGGCATGGCTCAAGCCTATATGTTGGAAAAGTTTCGGGCAACCAAACACAGGGAAAACAACTCATGGGCCTATGCCTGGTCTTACAGTATCCTGGCAGCAAAAGGCCTGACGGTCGTGCCCTGCCACAACCTTGTTCAAAATACCGGCATCGGAACTTCCGATGCCACACATACCGTTAATCACGATCCCAAAGCCAGACTTAAAGCGTCAGCTTTGGCGTTCCCCTTAAAACACCCGACCAGTCTGGAACGTATAAAAGGATTGGATACCAAATTATTCTACGCAGCTCAAAAGAACAGAATCAGGCTTTTTCTGTGGTATTTGCTGCACAAAACCGGACTGAGATGAACTACATCATATATGACCTGGAAGCGACCTGCTGGGAAAATATACCGCCGGGATATGTTCAGGAAATTATCGAAATTGGCGCCTACCGACTGAATCATTATGGAGAAATCAGAGGCAAGTTCAATCGGTTTGTCAGGCCCTCTGTACACCCTACCCTCTCGCCTTTCTGCCGTCAACTGACTACTATTGAACAAAAAGATGTCAACCGGGCCAATTACTTCCCAGAGGTCATAGAAGAATTCCAGGATTGGGCCAGAATCCATGAAGAGGACTATGTGCTCTGCTCCTGGGGAAACTTTGACCGCAAAATGTTCATAGCTGAATGCAGATTGCACAGACTGGAAGAATCCTGGGCGGAAAAACATGCCAACCTGAAAGAGCAATACCGGTTAATGAAACGCCTTAAATCCGGCATTGGCCTGAAGAAAGCGGTTGAGATGGAAAACATGGTTTTTTCCGGGCAGCACCACCGGGGTATTTCAGATGCGGAAAACCTGGTCAAGTTATTCCTGAAATATCTGGGGAACTGGAATGTGTAAGTAATATTCAATCGGTATTCATAGCATTTTCGTGAACATTACGAGGGTTAATCAGTTTCAGAGCAAGGCAAAATTCCTGCGGAATAAGGTTTGATGATATCCCGTCAGAACTGACGATCCTTCTCCCGGCATTCATAAGCAGAATTCACCTTACTTTAGCGCCCTGCAAAGGTCTAACCTGGGCCTTCATCACTAATTTTGCACCATTAAAACAATATTATGGGATTAGCTGCCGATCGCATTGACAACCTTCACCTCATCAGACAAAGCGCAAAGGATTTCGCTGAAGCGCACATCCGGCCATATATCATGGAGTGGGACGAAGCCCAATATTTTCCAATGGAAATGTTTCACCGTATGGGTGAACATGGCTTCCTCGGTGTTTTGGTGCCTGAAGAATACGGTGGCGCCGGGCTTGGCTATCAGGAATACATCACCATAATTGATGAGATCTCCAGGGTTTGTGGTTCCATCGGATTAAGCGTTGCTGCCCATAATTCGTTGTGCACCAACCATATTTTGTCCTTCGGCTCGGAGGAGATCAAACGGAAATACCTTCCACTGCTTGCCAGCGGACAGTGGATCGGCGCCTGGGGCCTTACTGAACCAAACACAGGTTCAGATGCCATGCGTATGCAATGCACGGCCGCTCGCGACGGTGATTACTGGGTGTTGAACGGAGCCAAATCCTGGATCACACACGGTAAAAGCGGACACGTTGCGGTGGTTATTGCCCGTACGGGAGAGTTGTTAGACAGTCGTGGCATGACTGCTTTTGTTGTGGAGAGGGGCACCCCCGGATTCTCCGCCGGTAAAAAGGAAAACAAGCTGGGAATGCGCGCCAGCGAAACCGCAGAAATGATCTTTGACAACTGTCGGATTCACCAAAACCAGGTACTCGGTCAGGAAGGTGAAGGGTTTATCCAGGCCATGAAGATTCTGGATGGCGGCAGGATCAGCATTGCATCTCTTGCTCTTGGGATTGCAAAGGGGGCTTATGAAGCATCCGTAAAATACGCCAAGGAACGCCACCAGTTCGGGCAGCCGATTTCCAATTTCCAGGCTATATCCTTTAAACTGGCCGATATGGCTACGAAAATTGAAGCAGCCGAATTACTTACCCGCCAGGCGGGCACTATGAAGGATGCCGGTGAAAAATGTACCAAGCAGGCCGCAATGGCCAAGTACTATGCCTCTGAAGTATCCGTGGAGGTAAGCACAGACGCTGTTCAAATATTCGGCGGATATGGTTACACCAAAGATTTCCCGGTGGAAAAATTCTATCGCGATTCCAAGCTTTGCACCATCGGGGAAGGCACTTCTGAAATACAGAAACTGGTCATTGCCCGGGAAGCGCTCAAGAGCTGAAATATCCGGAAATCATTGTAAAAACAGGAGCCATTCCAGATTCGGGATGGCTCCTGTTTCGTTTATGGATGAGCGTAGAAAACCTGGACAGTCAAAACTACCTGATCAGTTCCAACACCATCGGTGCTTCAGCAGGTATTTGTAATTGACTCAATTCTGAAACGACATCACCGGTAAGCACATTTTTTGCCTGACGGAAGCCCGCCATTCTTTCCTGATATCGATTGGTATTCAGCACTTTAGGTTGATTGGAAAAGTTGAGCAATACCATTATGGTTTTTGCCTCATCATATCTGAAATACACATATACCCCTTTTTCCGGCTCGCGATCCACGGGTGCAAACTGCATTAGTTTGCCTGTTTGCAGTGCCGGAGTGCTGTTTCTATACTGTATCAATCGTTGTGTAAAGAGAAAAGCTTCCTGCTCCTCCGGGGTTCTGCCTGCGTCTGTGAACTTGTTCTGTACATCGCCCTGCCAGCCTCCTGGAAAATCCTTGCGGAAAGTTCCCCAGCTATTTCCATCTCCTGTGCTCAATATTTCAGTGGCATAAAATATCTGAGGTATACCCCGGGTCGTCATTAGGAAGGCCATTCCAGTCTTGAATTTGCTCAAGCTTTCTCCTACCTGAGTATAAAAACGCGACATATCGTGGTTGTCCAGCATAATCAGGTTCCGGTAAGGGTCTTTGTAAAAATAGTCTTGCGCCAGCGTGTAATAGATTTTAGAAGCACCCTCCGTCCAGCCCGTAGGCTTGGTCAAGGCTTCCTTTATGGCAAAATAAAGCTGGAAATCCACTACGCCGGGCAACTCAAAGTCGAAGCCGCGACGGATAACCGGCTGATCGTCGGCAAAATACCCTTGAATCGGAACGGCATATTCCCATATTTCTCCAAACATGGACAAGGATGGATATTCTGTTCTGAGCGCTTTACACCATCGACTACAGAAGTCTTGATCAGAATAGGTGTAGGTGTCAATTCTAAAATCGTCAAAACCGGCG
>JADZFI010000168.1 GCA_020850025.1 Saprospiraceae bacterium | reverse complement strand
TACGACATAATGGTGCTGCCGCTGCCCGGTTCGTAGGCAGTTAGTCCGATACGCTGATCGTTGCCTGCGCCACAAATATTCCAGGTGTGTCCGCCGCCAAGTTGGTGACCAACCTCCTGGCCTATCACGAACAGAAAGAAATCGCCGTAATCGTTTAGTCCTGAACCGGCAGAACAGCCCCGTCCTTTGCTTTCCAGACAGGCATTGCCGCCTGCTACACCGCCGCCGCCGCGGATATATACGTGACCGATGTCGTAAGAATTCATATTGGTGTATTCATTCAGCACGGAGGGGTTCTGCGACATACAGGCGTCGTTGGCCAGAATGGGATAAGGATCGGTATTAGGATCCGTAAAGATCACATACTGTGTTCCGAAGGTCAGTTGCAGACGAATGTCAATATCTCGCTCAAAAACGGCGCTCACGAAATTGGTGTATTCGGTAACTGCAGCCAGCCCCAGGGGTTTGGTGCCGCCGTGGTCCTGGGTAAATTCGCCCACTGCCGCTGCGCAATAGCGAAACACCTTCAGGCGTACCGGTTGCAATTCCTGGCCGCGCTCTTCAACAACCTGTGGCAGGCCGGTTTCTTTAGCTGTGAACCAGACGCTGCCATCCGGAGCATAACCGCTACGCATACCCGGTACACGGTCTTCCGGAATATCCAGGTGATCGTAAGCTACGTAGAGGTTGTAAGCGCCCGGGAAAACCGGTTTCACCATAGAGGCACTCATATCCGGGTGCATCACCATGGCTTTGAAACCGCGAGGGGTAAGGCTGAAACGCAGGGTGCGACGCGAATCCTGAAGTGAAACGCCGGCATACGTCCGGATTTCGGGATATGCAGCGGCCAGTTCATTGTCGAGCATGGCTACACGCCACACGGAAAACGTTTCGGACTTGCCGTTGCCCAGTGGTACATCAATGGTATACTGGCGTTGGTCGGCTTCCGGTGTAAATTCCCAGGGGGCATTTTCCAGTGCGGCAGTCAGGCCGGCTTCGTTGAGTTCGTATGCTTCGAATTGTTTGGGCAGGTGAATTTTTCCGGCTCCTTCGGCCCGGAGTACAATTTCGGAAGGAATGGAGGTGAAAAAAGAAGTGTTTTGGGCCTGCAGCGCAGGAATAAACAGAAAGCAAATCAGTAACGTGTGTACGTTTTTAGCGTTCATAACAACAATTTGGACGATCTTCCGGAAGGAAAGGTGAGTTTTTAGCTCGCGAAGATAGCAAGATTAAGATATAACGTTCCGGAATGACCATGCGTTTGCCAGCATGTGACATTTGAAGCGCTTACTCCCACTCAGGTATCAGACCTCTAAGGCCCATATCTACGATCTTTTCTGATGGGGTGACGCCATCGGCGTAAATGTCCAGCTGACCGTTGCCGTTATTGTCTACCCATTCAAAACTCTGGTTAATTGAGAAAGATAGCGTAACGGTGATGTCTTCTGTTTCGGCGCCTGTTACCACCAGCGGGGTAGCAAATTTGCCGGTTACCACACAGGAGCCTGGCGGGATGGGGCTGCTGGCAAACAGCGGATTCACTACGGTGGTGGCGCCTGCCGGCGCTTCTCCGGAACTCAGTTGGTTGTAGGCATCATACGGTGCGCTGAGGTTGGTTTCGAAGGCCCAAAACCCCTGTTTTTTATCGTCGTTCACCGTTAGGGTTTTACTGCGGGGCGTCACGGTGCTGATATAGGTTTTGAAGCCTACGAAAGAAGCCACAGTTCCTTTTTGCTGGTTCAGATTGCCGATCACCGGCAGGTTGTTGATGTTGAACCGAACATCGTAATTTTGGTAGGTCACACTGGCGCGCACCCACTCGTAGGCGCCTGGGGGTACATTTTTCAGACTCACTTTGGTGAAAACTTCCTGGTTGCCACCTTTGGCTACTTTATCGAAGTCCACCGCCGTTTCGCCGCCTTTGGAGGTTTCTTCGCCTTTGTACACAATGGCGCCCTGCCCTAGCAGGGTAAATGCCGTGGGCGCCAGTTCGATGTAATGCACGCTCATTTCCCGGAATTCCGGCGTTTGAGCGGCATTGCCGGCTGGAATGGTGGAGGGCAGCCCAATGTTGTTCAGGCGAGCCTGGTTGGGATCGAAGCGGAACCGGAAGTGCATGTTGGCTTCGCTGTTGTTGTCGTCTTTTTTGCAGGCAGAAAGGAGCAGCAGGAGCAGAAGGGCTGCGAAAGGGGTGTTTTTCATGGGAAAATGTTGTGGTGAGAACACGTTTGCGAAACTGCTTAAACGCTCTCCAATTATCCTTTGTTGTATTGCGCCGCACTATGCTGAACCTTTGACCCCGTCCATTGTTTCATTTGTCAATATCTCATCAAAAAGGCAGGCAGCGGTGTAAAAAACGGCCCTTGAATCAGGAAAAGCCGTATTTTTGCCCCTGCTCAAAACAAGCATATTTTCTCCATGGATACGATCACTAAAAGCCCCGTAATGCTCTACACAGAGCAAACTCCCAATCCGGAGGCCCTCAAATACGTGACCAATCGGATGCTGTATCGCGGCATTGCCGATTTTAAAGACCAGGACCTCGCCGCTGAATGGAGTCCCATGGCCAAAAGCCTGATGGAGCTTCCGTACGTAAAGAGTGTTTATTTCAACAACAACTACGTAACGGTTACCAAGGAAATGAACTACGATTGGGCCGAGATCATGCTCAAGCTCAAGGAGTTCATCAAAGATTATGTAGAAAAAGACGGTACCATTGTGCTGGAGGGATTCTCGGAGTACATGGACAAGTTCATGGCCGAGCAAAACGCCGTACAGTTCACCGGCGAATCCGGCGAAATTGCCCGCAAAGTGAAAGAGCTGATTGATACCTATGTAAAACCGGCCGTGGAAATGGACGGTGGCAACATTGAGTTCAAGGCATTTGATGCGGGTAAAGTGTATGTGGTCATGCAGGGTTCCTGCAGTGGCTGCCCGTCATCTTCCGTTACCCTCAAAGCCGGCATCGAGGGCATGCTCAAGCGCATGATCCCGGAAGTGCAGGAGGTGGTGCAGGAAATGGAGTGAGGCTATTGAAAAAAGATGTAGAAACGCCACAAGGAATGTTACCCTTGTGGCGTTTTTCTTTATTACATCGCCACGCTTTGGCAGCTATGGGAATAAGTAGGAGGAGTTGACATTTTGCTCCCCCGACACACTACCTTTGCCCCCTGAATCCGACTAAGCGGATTCCCTTCTCATGTCTGTAATTAAATACCATAAAAAGGGCTTCAACAACGAGACCCTGCTGCATCTCTACGAACAACTCGCCAAGCCCCGGCTCATCGAAGAAAAGATGTTGAACCTGCTTCGGCAGGGCCGTATCTCCAAGTGGTTTTCCGGTATCGGGCAGGAGGCCATCTCCGTAGGCGCCGCCTGTGCGCTGCTGCCGGATGAAGTGATTTTTACCATGCACCGCAATCTGGGCGTGTTCACGGCCCGGGATATGCCGCTCGACCGGCTGTTTTGCCAGTGGCAGGGCAAACGCCTGGGCTATACCAAAGCGCGCGACCGCTCTTTTCACTTCGGCGCTATGGAGCACCATATCGTGGGCATGATTTCGCACCTGGGCCCGCAGTTGTCGCTGGCAGCCGGCGTGGCCATGGCCCACAAGCTTCGCCAGGAGGGTAGGGTTTCCCTGGCCTTTACCGGCGAAGGCGCTACCAGTCAGGGGGAATTTCACGAGGCGCTCAATGTGGCTTCCGTGTGGAAACTTCCGGTCATTTTTCTGATCGAAAACAACGGTTATGGCCTGAGTACGCGCCCAAATGAACAATACGCCTGCAAAGACCTGGTGGATCGCGCCCAGGGTTATGGCATGCGCTCGGCCAAAATTGACGGCAACAACATCCTGGAGGTGTACAGCACCATCCGGAAAATTGCTGAAGAAATGCGCAAAGATCCCCAGCCATTCCTGCTGGAATGTGTCACGTTCCGCATGCGCGGACACGAGGAAGCCAGTGGCACCAAATATGTGCCCAAAGAATTGATGGACGAATGGGCACAAAAAGACCCCATTGAAAATTATGAAAAATGGCTGCTGAAGGAAGGCATTCTCACAGAAGCGCACATCAAATCGCTGAAAGACCGCTATAAAAAAGACGTGCAAAAGGCGGTGGATGTGATGTTCAACGAGCCGGAACCGGTGGCCAATACGCAGGAAGAACTGGACGATGTGTACGCCGACGCTCCGGCGTCCGTGGCGCCCTCTGCCCCGGCGCGGGAATTGCGTTTTATTGACGCTATCTCCGACGGCTTGCGGGAGGCCATGAAGCGCCATCCGGAATTGGTGCTGATGGGCCAGGATATTGCTGATTATGGCGGGGTATTTAAAATTACCAATGGCTTTGTAGAGGAATTTGGCAAAAGCCGGGTGCGCAACACACCGCTTTGCGAATCGGCCATCGTGGGGATTGGCCTGGGTATGAGCCTGAAAGGCATCAAGAGCATGGTGGAAATGCAGTTTGCCGATTTTGTGACCTGCGGTTTCAACCAGATCGTGAACAACCTGGCCAAGCTGCACTGGCGCTGGGGCCAAACAGCCGATATGGTGGTACGTATGCCGACGGGCGGCGGCACCGGGGCCGGGCCATTCCACTCACAATCCAACGAAGCCTGGTTTACCCATGTGCCCGGCCTGAAAATAGTGTACCCCAGCACTCCGGAAGACGCCAAGGGATTGCTTCTGGCGGCATTTGAAGACCCCAACCCGGTGATGTATTTCGAACACAAAGCCCTGTACCGCTCTGAAAGCGGCATGGTGCCGGAAGGCTTCTATACCACCGAAATAGGGAAAGCCCGTCAGGTGCGCGAAGGTCGGGACGTGAGCAGACTCACCTACGGACTGGGCGTGCGCTGGGCGCAACAAACTGCCGATGCCATGGGCCTGGACGCGGATATTGTGGATCTGCGCTCCCTGGTGCCTCTGGATTACGAGGCCATTACCGCTTCCGTAAAGCGCACCAACCGCGTACTGATTCTGCATGAAGACACCCTCTTTGGCGGTATCGGCGGGGAGATAGCGGCCTGGATTTCAGAAAATCTGTTTGAATACCTCGATGCGCCGGTGTTGCGTGCTGCAAGTCTGGACACTCCGGTGCCCTTCGCCATTCCGCTGGAGCAGAATTTCTTCCCGCTGGAACGTATGAAAGAGCAGCTGGAGAAATTGATGAAATATTGAGATGTATTGCCGCGATGCGGCGGCGGGATCTCGTCCTATCATCTGGGCTACCAACATTAAGGGGCTACGCCCCTGGGGGCGTTCACACTGCCTGACATTTTGGTTTCAGACCTGTAAGGTTTCCAAAAACCTTGCAGGTCTGAAACCAAAATGTCCATCGCTTTGCTCAGCATACCTTGATGCTGAGCAAAGCGTATTCGGCCTATACGTTATAGGCAATCAAATGCTCCTACCTCCTACGATTTTACCAATTTTCGGGAAATCGTTTTCCCGTCTGCCATAATGCGCACCAGGTACAGGCCCGGGGTCATGTCCTGCAGGTCAATGAGTTCAGTGAGCTGAGTGGCATCCGGGAAGGAGGCCGTGCGCACGCGCTGTCCCAGAGGGTTGATGATCTCCACCTGAGCATCCGTGGCTTTGCTGAAATGTACTTCCAGGGTGGCCATGCCGCCGGTGGGGTTGGGATAGAGCGATATTTGAACATCTTCTGTCGGACTTTCCACGGAAGAAGTCCCTAGCGTAAAGCTGATTTCATCAGAACAGCCGAAGGCATCCAGCACCGTTACCGTGTAGGAACCTGGCCCAAGATTGCTGGCCGTTTGGGTGGTATTGCCGCTGCTCCAGTTGTACTGGTATGGCGGATTACCCAGTCCCACCTGTATGGTGGCCGATCCGTCGAACAGACCTGGAGTGGCAGGGGTAACCTCGGCGCTCAGATCCATGTTTTCGGCGCAGGACAGGATGTTGATGTTGTCAAGATCAAACCAGAAATCGCTGGCGCCCCAGGTGCCTTTGAAGCGGATCTTGATGTTCTGACCGGCATAAGCATCCAGGCTCACCTTCCGCTCGCGCATTTGTACGGTAGGCAGGTGGTTCAGATTGCTGATGGTGAAAATATTCTCCCAGTTGTCGCCGCAATCCGTTGAAACCTGAATTTCGATCTTGGTTCCACCCTGCAGGATGGTAGCTGCTTGCCCCTGGGAAGCGAAGTTGGTGATCCGGTACGTGAAACGTAGGGAATCGCCCGGCTGGATCTGGCCCATCCGTGGCATGTCGGCCGTAAAATCCGGACTGCCGCTGTAGAGGTTGAAGGCCAGTACCTTGGAAATATTGTTATGTTCGCTGGTAACGGAAAATCCGAAGGTCGGATCGTAAGTCCAGTCAGTTGGTGGTGCATCGTAGGATTCGAAGTTTTCCTGGAAGGGTACCTGTTTGGCCACGTGGTTCACTACATAGGTCACGGTATCGTTGGCAAAATCCTGGTCGCCGCTGAGGTTGGTCCAGCAGCGGATCACAAACTCCCCGTCGCGACTGTCGAACGGTACGCTGAAGATATGGGTGAGTTGTTGGTCAATGCCGATGGTTCCGTTCACGTTTTGTACCACCGGAGTACCTCCATTGATGCTGTACGCGACTTTCAGACTGCCCTGAGGCGCCGATCCGGCATTCAGGAAGGTGAATACGATCTGGTCGTTTGCCAGTCCGCATTCTATTCCGTCGCCCAGGGTGTACATGGAGAGTCCGGCCAGATCTTTAGGGAAGGCTTCGAATATGCGGATATCATCAATGCCGCAGCCTCCGCCGCCGTTGAAGAAAGTGGAGCGCATGACAAAGCGCAGGTACACCTGGCTTTCGCCGGCGGTTCCGGGCAGGCTGTGCCGGGCATTCACCCAGCCATTGCTAAAGCCCGACCAGGCGTCTGACAGACCCAGAAAATCGATTTCGCCGGTGTACCAGTTTTGGCCTTCGCCCTGCTCGCCAACTTTTTGCCAGGTTTGGCCGCCGTCTATGGAAGTTTCGAGCCAAACGCCGTCGAAGTCTTGTTCCATATCCAGATTCAGGGAGAACGCGATGACCGGATCGGTGGTCAGTTCGGAAAAGTCGAAGCAGGGGGAGCTGAGGTAAGACTCCTCGTTGGTGTTGTAGCTTCCGGTAAGGCTGGTTAACCAGGCATTTTCACCACTGGCGGCTTCAGGAATAGCCGGTTTGTTGGGTTTCCCGTATTCCCATGAGGAGTTTATTCCGCCGGGTTGCCAGCCGCCGCCCCAGGTTTCGAACAACTGAACATAGGTGGGTTTGAGGCGGTTGGTGAAATAATAGGTGAAGGTATCGTTCTGAACGTCTTCGTCGGTACCCAGTTTGGTGAACACATCCAGGCGGTATTCGCCGGAATTGGAAAAATCAGACAATGTTTCGAAGGCAATCACCACAGTGCTGTCTTTGCCCAGGATACCGGTGTAAAAGCCGTCGGCTGGCGGCGTCACAGGCGCCTGTTGCCCGTTTACGGCATAGCTGTAAGTAAACAGCGATTGCGGGGCCGAGCCGAAGTTTTTAATGGCCACTTTTACAGAATCCATGCCCAGGTCACAACCACTTTGTGGATTGATCACTCCGGTTACGCCTATATCGTTGGTCCAGTAGGTCTGGAAGGAGATGGGGCCGGTGAATGTGGAATAGCCGCCCAGTGTATCGCAATATTGCTGCACATAGGCATCGTACCAGGTTTTCTTTTGCAGTCCCTGGATGGTGATCTTGTTCAGCGCAGCAATAGCGGTGTCACCCTGTCCGCCATTCAGGGAAAAGCCCTGGGGGCCGTATACTACCCGCCATGACACTGGAGCGCTGGTGCCGCCGTTATTGGGTTGCCAGCGAAGGCGTACGCGGGTATCCCAGATGTTTTCCACGGCTAATGCGGAAGGAGGGCCGCATTCGATGCAATTGCCAATGCCGTTAAATACAGGGCCTGTTACAGGAGCGTTGGTGGAAATAAACGTAGCCCCGGTATTATCGAGAATATTGAACGACACTTCCCAGGGGAAGGAGCCTGCGGTGTAGGTGATGATCAGCGGAGTTCCTTCTATTACCACAAACGTAAGGGTGCTGTCATAACCGTCGTCGTTGATATTATTCAGCGTATAGGTTGCCGTATTACCGCCTGATGTAATGGTCAACTGGCCTCCGTTCCAGCCATCGCCCCAGGAATCAATCATCTGAAGCGTATAGGAACACTGAGTATGAGCGGCCACTGCACTCATGGTCAAAAGGGCAAAAGAGAGTACGCGGAGTAACGAAAAATTCATGTTGCAGGCTTATTTTAACGCTAAATTACCGAGATAACGGGCTAAAAAGGATTCCCCTGGCAATTAAACCAAATCCAAAGGTAGTTGAAGCCTCCAATTTTGGAAGCGGGAAGTTATATTCTGCAAGTTTTGGCCAAAAAAGAGGCCATCAACTCTTGGCAACCTTCCTTACCTTCGCGCTCTCTTTACCACCGATTAACGTTAAATACTGTTTATGTCACGCACCAGACCGAACTATCTGTACGCCATTGCCAGTGTAGCTTTGGTGTTGTATGTGTTGGGGTTTTTCGGATTGATGGCGTTGCACGGGCAAAAACTGGTATCGTTTTTTAAAGAGAAAGTAGATCTCTGGATAGAATTGAAGCCGGGCCTGGCAGAATCGGATGTTGCCAGAATTGTGGCCACCGTGCGCCAGAGTCCGATGGTAAAAAAAGAAAGTATTTCCTTCATTACCAGGGAACAAGCTGCTGCCACCATGCGGGAAGACCTTGGAGAGGAGAGCATGCTGGAGGATATGCCGGATCTGCTGCGCGATGTGGTGAAGTTCAATGTAAAAGCCGAGTATCTGGACAATGCTCAGTTGAATGATTGGCGAGAGGTATTGCGGCAGGACACGATGGTGAGCGAGCTGTATTTCGAGGCGGCCAACACCAGCAATGTGGGAAAGAACATCCAGCGTATGGGTCTGATTGGCCTGGTACTGGGCATCTTTCTGATACTGGCTTCTGTTATTCTGATCCACAATACCATCCGGTTGGCGAT
>JADZFI010000167.1 GCA_020850025.1 Saprospiraceae bacterium | reverse complement strand
TTCATCAAAACCGCGTTCAATCAAATCGCGGCGACCATGCACGTAAATGTGAAAGTTCTTGTCGAGCTTCAACACACTTTTGAACACTTTTGACTCCTTCTTTACGGCCTGCGTGCTGATATCAAATTTATCTTCCAGCGGAACGGCGTATGCACGCGCATATTCGTCCCGGAACTCCTTAAACGCATCCCGCTGCTCCTCTTCCGGAAACAATTGCTGGGTAAAATCATCTACCTCAAACAGGTCGTTCTCCTTGAAGTACTCCCCGGAGCGGTTCAGCAAATCAATGGTTTCCGTGCGGTCCAGGCCAAATTTGAAAGGCGCCTTTTGGCTGATGAATTCGCTGGCCAGACTGATATGGTGGCGGGTATTAAAATAGTTGTCTTCAATGGGGCGCAGCCGCAGGAAGTCATCTTTCCAGAAGGAACGTTCGTCTTTTTTTGTCGCCGTATCCACGGCACAAATACGGTATCCCTCTGCCTCATCGAGGTTAAAAATAATGGCTGCTACCTGAGGTTTGCCGGAGGGAATGCCTTCCAAAATATTCAGTGTAAAAGATTCGGCGGTGCGCTCGGTTTTGAAAACCGGCTCTTTTTGGTCCACCTTCCACAGGCCAATGGCCGAAGTGGGCTCGCCGTGCATCATCAGATCTTCAAAATGTGCCAGAAAAAATTCGCCTCCCTGAACCTTAGGATTTTCACAAAAACCATACAGCAGCTGCGTGAGCACCACTGCCTGCTCGGCCAATTGCTCCGGATTGGTAAAAACCTCCATACAGGCCTGGTAAACAGGATGCATGCTCACATCTTCTTCGTGGTGGAAATAGAAAAACTCCTCCGTTTTTTCAAAGGGTTTGAGAAATGCCGTTATCAGCAGTTCCTCGGCTGCCGCATGAACGGGCATAAGGGTGTGCTTGGGTATCACTACCCCTTCATAACGGTTTTTATTGCCCACCCAGGTAGCGGCAAAGCGAGACAATCTGGTTGCTGAAAAATCAATCATTCGGTATGCAATACGTTGCCCGGCCGCCACCGGCGACCATGGCGCAAAAATACCAAACGGAGAACCCCGGCGCCCGAAATCAAACAAAAAGTTTTCCACAAATCCCTAAAAAGCCGGTTCTTTACCCCCGTCCACCATAAGCCGTCAACCGTAAGCCGTACTTCGTGAAAATCGCCATCAACACCCGTTTCCTACAATCCGGCCGACTCGAAGGTTTCGGCTGGTACACGCATGAGCTGGTACGACGCATGGTGCAAGCCCACCCGGAGGTGGAATTCTTGTTCCTGACAGATCGTCCGTTGGATGCAGCGTTTTTATACGGTGACAATGTGCAGGTGCTACAGTTGTTTCCCAGAGCACGCTTTGCGCCGTTGTTCCTTTGGTGGTTTGAATGGTCGGTGCGAAGAGCTCTGATCAAACATGGGGCCGATGTCTTTTTTTCGCCCGATTCCATGTGTAGTCTTTGGTCGAAAGTGCCTGTGGCCATGACCTGCCACGATCTGGTGCCCCTACATTTTCCAAAACAGGTACCCTGGATTCACCGATATTTTCTGTTGTTGTTTTTACCGCGTTATTTGCGGCGTGCCGATCAGATCATAACCGTTTCAGAATACGTCCGGAAAGACATCATTCAAACCATTGGCATTTCCCCCGAGCGGGTAAAAGCCATCCATAACGGTTGCCGGGAAGGCTTCAAGCCGCTTACCGCAGCAGAAAAATTTGCTATGCGACGGCAATACTCCTTTGAAGAACCTTACTTCTTCTATGCAGGCGCCATACATCCCCGAAAGAACATCCACCGCCTGATCCATGCCTTTAATCTGTTCAAGGAACGAACCGGTGCGCCTGACAAACTACTTCTGGCCGGGCGTTTTGCCTGGAAAACAGGCGAAGTAAAGGACGCCTACGATGCTTCTCCCTACCGGGAAGACATCCGTTTTCTGGGCTATGTGCCGGAAGAAGACCTGCCCCGATTAACTGCTGCCGCCACTGCCCTGACCTATGTTTCCCTCAGCGAAGGGTTCGGATTGCCCATGCTGGAGGCCATGTACTGCGACACACCGGTAATGGCTGCTAATGCCTCCTGTTTGCCCGAAATTGCCGGAGAAGCAGCCCTGCTGGTGGATCCGCTCTCTGTGGAACACATGGCCGAAGGACTGGAAATGCTGTGGAAGAATGCCGAATTGAGACAAAATCTGATAGAAAAGGGGCGGATTCAGCGGGAGTTATTTTCCTGGGAGAAGGCCGCACAAGCATTATTTCAGGTATTGGAAGGCATGAAGGGCACAAAGGCGCTAAGCCACAAAGGCGCTAAGCCACAAAGGCGCTAAGCCACAAAGGCGCTAAGGGCTGGCCTTCGGCCGCCCTACTTCGTTTTTTTTCCTATTATTTTTAAAGCTAAGGGGGAAATTGGCTTCGCCAATTTCCCCCTTAGCGCCTTTGAGCCTTCGTGTCGCCTTCGTGCCTTCACTGCTTGATTAAAGCAAAGTTAAGCCCCACAATAAACCGTGCCGGAGCATCGCTGAAGTGGTATTGATCGCCGAAGAAGGTCATGTGGTCGCCGAGTTTGTTGAAGTTTCCTTCGTATCGAAAATCCACAGATAAACGTTTGAAACCGATGTTCAGACCGCCCTGCCAGCCCCAGGTCATTTGTTTGAATCGGGCTTCGTAGCCGTCTATGTCCGTCAACTCAGACCTTGAATTCAGAAAATAATGTCCCACTGGGCCGGCCTGTAGCCTTACCGGTCCAAGCTTGGCGCCGAGCAATACTGGAATATCGAGATACTGGTATTTTTCATTCAGGATTACCTCACCAACGCTTGATTCCCCAATTACATAGTCCACACGGTTGGAATTGAACAATACCTCCGGCTGCACGAAGATTCGCTTACCAAACCTCAGATATCCACCAAACTGAGTACCGAACTGACGGCCATCCAGACCAAGTTGGAAACCGTCGTCGCCTCCACCAATATTGATATCATTAGGGTGATTGAGTTGGGTGTTCATACCGGCTTTTAGTCCCATGGAGAAAAATTGAGCATGTACGTTGTTGCCGGCAAACAAACAGAAAAGGGCAAAAATGAGCTGTTTCATAACGGGTTGAATAGAATGGTTGTGTTGTATGGTGGTATAAACGGTCGGTCGGCTGGCTTCTTATGCGAAAAGGTTGGTGAGCGCCCGGATTAACCCTTTGGTAACGAATGATTTAACAGAGTAACAGCATTTCAGCCCCAATTAACCGGCCATTAGCCCGGCGTGCGCTACCTTTGTCGCTGCTTATGGATATTAAAAGTGCTGTTTATGTATCGAGTTACCCCAAAGAAAGTGCCTGCCCAAAGGGTGGTCCACCGGAATTTGCTTTCATCGGCCGGTCCAATGTGGGTAAGTCCTCCCTGATCAATATGCTGACCGGCCGGAAAGGGCTGGCCAAGGTGTCGGCTACTCCCGGCAAAACCAGGTTGCTGAATTTTTTCCTGATCAACGAAAAATGGCATTTGGTGGACTTGCCAGGATACG
>JADZFI010000166.1 GCA_020850025.1 Saprospiraceae bacterium | reverse complement strand
CTATTTTTTCTTCGTGGTCTACGCCGGCGTGGGTCATGGTGGCGGGGTGTTGGGCCAGCGATTCGGTGCTGCCGAGGCTGACGGCTAATTTCACGAGTTTCAGGTGATTGAGAAAAGCGAAGGCTTCGGGTTCACCGCCCACCAGTTCGAACGATACCATGGCGCCCGGCGAACTGCACTGGCGTTGGTAGATGTCGTAGGCTTCGCCGTCGGCGGGCGTGAGCAGGCCGAGATAATGGACGCGGGCCACTTTGGGGTGTTCGGCCAGGCGGCGGGCGACGACCTGGGCGTTTTCCGCTTGTTTTTCCATACGCAATTTGAGTGTTTCGAGGCTGCGGAGCAGCAGCCAGCCTGTGTTCGGCGAAATCATATTGCCGAGGAAGGTGCGCAGGGTTTTCACCCGCGTAATCAGTTCCAAAGAACCCAGGCAGGCGCCCGCGATCACGTCGCTGTGGCCGCCGATGTACTTGGTGGCGGAGTATAGCACGAGGTCGGCGCCGTGACGGAGTGGGTGTTGCCAGAGCGGCCCCATGTAGGTATTGTCCACGGCTACCAGTGCCCGCCGGTCGGTCGTGCTGAACTGGTCGGCCACCGAGCGGCACATGGCGATATCCACCAGGTCGTTGGTGGGGTTGGCCGGCGTTTCGAGGAAGATCATGCCGAGGCGGTCTTTTTTGCCAGATTGTTCGATGATCCGTACCAGTTCTTCGCGACTCGCGCCGGGGCGGAAACCGCGGACTTCAACGCCCCATTTGGTCAGGACGGTGTGTACGAAGTGCGTGGTGCCACCGTACAGGGGGTTGCTGTACAGCAACAAATCGCCCGGCTGCAGAAACTCGAACAAAGCGGTTGAGATAGCCGACATGCCGCTCTCAAACGCGGCGCAGGCTTCGGCGCCGTCCCAAAGGCTCAGGCGTTCTTCCAGGATTTGCATATCCGGATTGTTCAGGCGGCTGTAGATCAGACCGGTTTTTTCTTTGGGGCCTTTTTCACGGAGCCCGTAGGCTACTTCGAAAAACTGTTTCCCTTCCTCGGCGGAGTTAAAAACAAAGGTGGAGGTTTGGAAAATCGGGCATTTGACGGCGCCTTCCGACCATTCCGGGCGGTAACCGTGCGACATCATCAAAGTTTCGGGCTGAAAATGCTTACTCATGTGGTGGTAATTTTCTGTAAAATTGCCGTAATTGTGTTTTATATTCCAAGTAAATTAATTTTAAAAGAAAATTAATCTATTTTAATCTCATTTTAAGGATAAACCACATAGTTTTGTCTCGAAAATATCGCCTCCTTTGGAAAAAAAATCCGAACAGCTTGACACGTCTGACCGGCTCATTCTCCAGTTGTTACAGGAGGATGCGTCTATGACGACCAAAGAAATAGCCGCCCGGATCAACATGAGCACTACGCCGGTGTTTGAACGCGTTAAAAGACTGGAGCGCGACGGGTTTATCAGCAGTTACCGGGCCTTGCTGGATCGAAGGAAAGTGGGGCTGCCCATGCTGGTATTTTGTGATGTTTCACTCAAGGAACACAACCGGGAATTTCTGCTGCGTTTTGAATCGGAAATTGCCGGCTTGCCCGAGGTGCTGGAATGTCACCACATCGCCGGGGCATACGACTACCTCCTGAAAGTTGCCGTGCACGACATGGATGATTATCAGCGGTTTGTAAAGGAGAAACTGGCAGCGTTGGAAAACATCGGCAGGGTACAAAGCCATTTTGTGATGACGGAGGTGAAGAATTCGACGGTGCTGCCGATTCGTTAGGGATAACTTCAAACAACTCAACACCCACATATCATGCAAAAATTTTCTTCCATAACCTTGTTCCTGCTGGCAACTGCGCTGGTTTTTTCCAACACCGCCTGCGTAACCAAAAAGAAATTCAACGCCATGAAATCCAGTATGCAGACCGAACTGGATGTCGCCAATGCAAGCCTTGAAAAATATGGCAAGCAATTGAACGACCTCATGACTCAACTGGCTACCTGCGAAGCTGAAAAAAATGCCTCCCGCAGCGAATCTTCCACGGCCCAAAAACTGCGTGAAGAGCAAATAGCCGACCTGCGTGCGCAAATTGCCGACTGCCAGGCCCAGCGCGACCGTCAGTCGTCACAAATGGGCAATATGACCCAACTCACGCAATCTGCCAACGATAATATCAAGGAAACACTCAATCAACTTCAAAAGAAAGACAAGTACATACACCTGCTTCAGGCAGCCAAAACCAAAACCGACTCCATCAATCTGGCGCTGGCCGTTAACCTGAAAAATGTACTAAAAGACGGCATCGAAGACAATGATGTGGACGTGAAAGTGGACAAAACAGTAGTATTCATCAATCTCTCCGATAAAATGCTGTTCCAAAGCGGCAGCTACAACCTGACGCCCAAAGCCAATCAGGTACTGGAGAAAATTGCGGCCATCATCAATTCACGCCCTGAACTGGAGGTGATGGTGGAAGGTTACACCGACAATGTGCCCTACAACAACAACTGCCTGCAGGACAACTGGGACCTCAGCGTAAAACGCTCCACTTCCGTAGTGCGCGCGCTCCAGCAAAACTTCAAGATCAACCCCAACCGACTCATTGCTGCCGGCCGAGGCGAATACAATGCCCTGGCTACCAACTCCACCGATGCCGGCCGCGCCACCAACCGTCGCACCCGCATCATCATCCTGCCCAAACTGGACCAGTTCTATGACCTGTTGAACCCGAATAACGTGCCGAATAAGTAAGACGGTAGACGGTGGACGGCTGACGGTGGGCATGCATAAATGTTGATCAATGCAGCAGTAGCTGTATTTCCGCAAAAATTGAAATACGTTTGCGCACTACTGGAACGAAGAGGGTGTCTCGTAAGTAAATTTTACCGCAGAGTCGGAGAGACGCTGAGGTGTATAGCATTGATTATCCAAACCTCTGCTCCTCCCCGCCTCTGCGGTAGAACTAAAATTGCGACTTATGAGACAGCCTCTTTACCATCACCTCCTATTCGCTACGTCATGAGCAACAACCCAACCCGCAATCCTTACCTGGTTTCGTTTGCCCTGGTGTGCAGCCTCTTTTTCATGTGGGGCATTGCCAACAGCTTGAACGGCTCCCTGATCCGCCATTTTCAGTTTGCCCTCGATTTGAAACGCTGGCAGGCGGGCATCGTGGACTCGGCTTTTTACTTCGGATATTTCGTGATGGCCATCCCCGCGGGCATTTTCATGCGCAAATGGGGATATAAAAAAGGCATTTTGGCCGGGCTGCTGCTGTATGCCGGCGGCGCTCTGTTGTTTTACCCTGCAGCCGACTGGCGGGTGTACGGTTTTTTCCTGTTTGCCCTGTTTACTATCGCCTCCGGACTGGCCTTCCTGGAAACAGCTGCCAACCTGTATGTAACAGTGCTGGGGCCCAAGGAAGATGCCGCCTGGCGCATCAATTTTGCCCAGTCGTTCAACGGGATCAGCATCATTCTCGGGCCGATCATTGGTAGTTTGTTCATTTTCTCCAAAACGGAATATACCGAGGAGTTGCTGGCCACCATGACGCCGGAGCAAATTGAAGCGGCGCGTATAGCCGAAGCGTTGTCGGTACAAGGCACCTACCTGGGCATTGCCGCCATTGTGGGCGCCCTGGCCCTGCTGTTTGCGTTTTCCAAAATGCCGGAAGTGGGCAGGGAAGAGGAGGCCGCCTCCGGCAAGGTCAGCATTGGCGGGTTACTGGGTAAATACCGGCATTTAAGCCTGGGCGTGCTGGCGCAGTTTGCCAATGTAGGCGCGCAAGCCACCCTCTGGGGCTATTTTGTGGATTTTAAAATGGACCTGGCGGCCAACGAGCACCTGGGCGTTGCTTCAGCGTATGCGGATATGGTGCGCGGTATCATTGGCGACGATTCCAACCTAACCCCGGAAAAAATGGCCGGGTTTCATGCCTCCTTTGCCATGGTACTGTTCATGTTGGGGCGTTTTCTTGGCACCTATTTGATGACCAAATTCGAAGCACGTAAAGTGGTTTCCTGGTACAGCATAGCGGCAGTGGTATTGGTCATGCTGGCCTTTTTAACCGGAGGACTCACCGCCATCCTGTGCCTGATGCTCACCTATTTCTGTCAGAGCATCATGTTCCCCACCATATTTGCCCTGGCTACGAAAGGAATGGCTCCGGCAGAAAGCAAACTGGCTTCTTCATTAGTCATCATGGCCATTGTAGGCGGCGCTGTTATGCCCCCTATCGCCGGGCTTCTCTCCACCTCAGGCGGCATGAAAATGGCATTACTGGTGCCTTTCGCCTGCTTCGGCTATGTGGTGTACTACATCATGAAAGGAGCGAAGTAGGACTGCTTACGGTAGACGGTGGACGGTAGACGGTAGACGGCTTACGGTGGAGGATGTATCCCGGAACTCCGTTCCGGGCAACGGTCTGGGGCATCGCCACTAAACATTGGTTATCAGCATATTAATCTACAAACCATCCCATTTCATCCATCGGCCCATCATTCCACCAACCTCATCGCTCAGGAAGTTTTACGCACATGATGAAATAATAATCTGTAACGTATAACAAGCGTTTTTCTGAATCTATACTTAAATTTTGATTGCTGAAAGAAGCCGGCCGTTTCGAAGTCCGGTTAGGACTTTGCATATTCCAGATGGTGGCGCCGGTAGCGGCATCCAAGGCTACAAGACGCCCGGTTGCTCTTGAGGTGTAATAGAGTACGCCTTCGAAAAGAGTAAGTTCGTCGGCAGCTGGCCCAGCCGTCTTGTTTTCCCAAACGGTGCTGCCGTCGGTTTTGCTGATGGCCATGGCAGAAAAAGTGTGGTCGGATACCAGCAGGATGGTATTTCCGAACTCCTTGAGGCTATTAAAGCGAATATCACTTCCCCATCCGCTGGGAAACTCCCGCTTCCAGATCACTCCCGGCTGAAGCAAATCAATACAATAAAGCGCTTTGTTGCAGTTGATGTACAGCCGGTTGTCTGAAACCACCGGTGGGTAAATAGGTGTTCCGCTGCGAAGGGGGTCGTAATCTTTCAGTACCCATTCCAGCTGCCGGCTGCGCAGGTTAAAGGCATATAAGTCGGACCGTTCTTGAGGGGAATGTACTACCAGATTGCCCAGCATACTAAAAGGCGCCAGCAATATGGAATCGCCTACCGGGTTCATCCAAAGCGAAACGGAGCCAAGATGAGGATGAAAATCCTGATCCTGAAGAACAGTAAAGAGCGACTCCCATTGCCCGGTAGCGTGATGCGCGCGCGCCAGCGTAAGCGATTCATAATATGGCGTGCCGCCTGTTACGTGCGCGTGATAGACAAAATCGCCCACTCCGTATATTCTAGGGTCACCATCCAAGGTATTTCCGGACAACACTTCCACGTCTGTTTTCCACAAGTATTCGCCAGTCTGGTTTTGAATGCAATATACCCGATCCCACATACAGGCTATGGTTTTGTCTGCAATAGAAAGAATTTCGCGATCTACCCATCCAGCATGGTACAAATCTTCTAGTTTCCATATGAGCTCTCCATTATAGGCATTTCGGCAGTGAACTTGTGCTTCCGGCACAGTAAAGTTGGTGGTATAGACCAGCTGATTTTCCCAGATAAACCAGGCATCACCGGAAACATCAGCGGTATCCGGACTGAGTGGATATTGCCATAGCACCTCCAGGCCGGGTTTGGGCGGCGGTACAGGCTCGGGTAATGGTTCTTTTTGACAGGCCGCAAGGGCCAGGCCTGACAGGAAAAATAATACCAACCTCATCGCTCAGGAAGTTTTACGCACATGATGAAATAATAATCCGTAACGTATAACAAGCGTTTTTCTGAATCTATACTTAAATTTTGATTGCTGAAAGAAGCCGGCCGTTTCGAAGTTCGGTTAGGGCTTTGCATATTCCAGATGGTAGCGCCGGTTGCGGCATCCAAGGCCACAAGACGCCCGTTACCGTCGGAAGTGTAATACAAGACGCCTTCGAAAAGCGTTAACTCATCTGCCTGAGGCCCGGCCGTCTTGTTTTCCCAAACGGTACTGCCGTCGGTTTTGCTGATGGCCATGGCAGAAAAAGCGTGGTCGGATACCAGCAGGATGGTATTGCCGAACTCCTTGAGGCTGTTATAGCGAATATCATTGCCCCATCCGCTGGAAAACTCCCGCTTCCAGACTACTCCAGGCTGAAGCAAATCAATACAATAAAGCGCTTTGTTGCAGTTGATGTAAAGCCGGTTGTCAGAAACCACCGGTGGGTAAATAGGTGTTCCGCTGCGAAGGGGGTCGTAATCTGTCAGTACCCATTCCAGCTGCCGGCTGCGCAGGTTAAAGGCATACAAATCGGAGCGCTGCTGAGGGGCATGAACCGCCAGATTGGCCAGCATATTGACAGGCGCCAGCAATATGGAATCGCCCGCCGGGTTCATCCAAAGCGAAACGGAGCCGAGGAAAGGGTGAAAATCCTGATCCGGAAGAACAGTAAAGAGCGACTCCCATTGCCCGGTGGCGTGATGCGCGCGCGCCAGTGTAAGCGATTCATAATATGGCGTGCCGCCTTTAACATGCGCATGGTAAACAAAATCGCCCACTGCGTAAATCCGGTTACTTCCATGCAGTGTATTGCCCGACAATACTTCCACATCTGTTTTCCACAGGTATTCGCCGGTCTGGTTTTGAATACAATACACCCTGTCTCCCACACAGGCGATGGTTTTATCCTGGATGCCCACCAATTGCCGATCTACCCAGCCATCATTGTACAAATCGGTTCTTTTCCACAACAGGTCTCCATTGTCGGCATTTCGGCTGTGTATTTGTGCCTCCGGCACGGTAAAGTTGGTGGTATAGACCAGCTGATTTTCCCAGATAAACCAGGCATCACCGGAAACATCGGCGGTATCCGGACTGAGCGGATGTTGCCATAGCACCTCCAGACCGGGTTTGGACGGCGGTACAGGCTCGGGCAAGGGTTCTTTTTGACATGCCACGAGGGCTATGCTAAATAACATCGGTAACAGCATTTTTTTCATCTTGTTGTGGTTGAGCTCCGGGGGCAAAGGCTTGCCCCCGGAGCGTTAGGCGTTATTTTTCATCAGTTTTGAAAAATTCGAGGATATGTCCTTCATAAAGAGCCATGAGTGCCTCTTTTGTCTGCGAGCTATTTCGCATTTGGAAGTGGTTGGTCTGATCCATGTATCGGTAAGCTGCACCCGGGAAGGCCATTTGAGATTCCTGGGTTACTACGCCATCCGAGGCTTTTACCTCCAGCACATAGGATGCCGGCGACCAGCTGCAGTTGATGGATTCGCCGGGAACGTTGTAGTTGGCCACTAAAGCGTCACATTCTGCCGGGGTGGCGGCAGGACCAATACCGTAATGCGACCAGCCGTCAATGTTATTGATCCATTCGCACATACAGGCTTCCGGGGCATTGGCCACCCATTGCTTGGCGCCCACAATGAGTTTCCACCGATCATCCACTCTCAGCATGAAATCGTGGGCCTCATAATAGACTCTGGCAAGTTTAAGGTGTTTTTTTGCCCTGGCAACACCGAAAATGCCCATCCTGCTGTAGTATAAATAGCGCTGGAAATGATACACGTATCTTTCCATATACCTGGCCACTTCCTCGTTCGCCTTGTTAACCAATTCATCGTCATCATCGCCCTGGAATACCGGAGCGGAGGTTGCGCCACGGGAGGAAAAGGTGCGCCACATGAGCTGTTTGGGGTTCAAAGGGTCTTCATCTTCAGCGTATTCCACCCCGTGCATGGCCACCTTGAGAACGTTGGGGTTGCCGTGACCATTCAAATTATTCAATTCATCGGCGCCTACGTGGTAATCGTTTGAAATGGGCGTATTAAGCTCACTGAAGAGGGTGAAAGGCAAAATAGCAGCGCCAAAGTCGCAAGCGCCGTTTAGCGCTTGCAAGATTCCGTTGGAGGTAATGTTAAACAGAAAAGGCGAAACATTTTGCCCCAAGGCGCCCAATAACTCTGCCGACCCCAAGGCTTTGCAACCCTCGGCAGCCAATTGTTCTATTTCCCCTTCATTTCGGCTGTTCAGAATTTGGGCGCCGCCGTTTGGCGAACCGAAAGTGACGATTCCTCCAAACATTCGCCTGTCAATGATGTCGTAGTGCTTGTCGGTCATACGAGATACAAGACCTCCCTGACTATGGGAAATGATGTAGTTGCGGAGGTGATCCGTCACACCGGCATTTTCAAATGGCGTCTTTTTAGCCCAGATCGCCTCCTCCAGATTGAGTCCGGCAGTAGACAAGCTGTTGCTTCCATAAGTGGTCAGCGCAGTGATCACTTTTCGGGCAGGAAAACCCTGGGCGCCCAAAACGGTAGCTTCATTGGCCCGGTCCCAGCTGTTGGCGTTCCCGCCAAGTCCGTGGACGAAGAAGATTCCACGGGTTTCCCCATTTTCCGGCGGAGCGGGAGGGGTGTTTTCCGTCGGATTGGTTATCAACGTGTCCTTTACATAAGGAACAGGATGGATGAAATGAGGCTGGTAAGGGTATTCGGCACACTCTTCTGAGGTGGTCTGCCCTGACACCTTTAGGAGGCAGAGCAGGTATATGGTACAAAACAAGAGTTGTTTCATCGTATTTTACTGTTAGATTTTATGAGTTTGGTGTTTATTGTTTAATCAACTTATGGGTTTGAATCCCTGAGGTACATTCTGCCCTGAGAAAATATACCCCTGCAGGCAGGGCCCTAAGATCGAAGTGAATGGACGCAGCCGGCTGAACCCCGCTCTTTTCCTGCATCAGCACACCGGAAGCGTTGACCAGGCTAATGGTGGTTGCCGGAACGAGGTTGTCCGGAGTTTGCACAAATACAACATCGTTTGCCGGGATGGGCCAAATTTGGAAATCCGGTATTTTGGAGGGAGTGGCAGAAGGCTGATCCCTGTAACCGGTTTCAATTTCATAGGCACTATACCTCCTTACGATGATTTTTTCCATGCACATGCCGGAAGGGCGGGTTTCATATCGAACCTCACGCTCGGATACGGGTACTACACCATAACCTTCCAAATCAGCAAACAGCACCTTTCGTTCGCTTTCCAGCTTTCCGTAAACGTAAGATTTGGAACTGTAACGCATCTGAGCAGGCTCGTACAACTCTTCCTCATCACTGTTAGAGATACGTATAGCATCATTTTCCAGTAACTCAATCAGGTATCCTTCAGACTCCAACGAGGCAAGATCAGCCGCGGTTGGCATAGGCATTGTATTCCACAAGGCTGGCGGAGAAACCAAATAATCAGCACGAGCATCGTTGTACTCCTCTAAATAAGCTGCGTTGGCGGGATGAAAACGCCATAACTTGTTCTCTGCATCATACATGCTGATTCCGGTACTATCTGAAAAAACTCTGGAAATAACCGTAGGAAACTGAGAGAAGACCTCTTCAGAGCCATTTAAGATAGTGGTTTGCTGTGTGTGGTGCCCATCGGGGAATACCGTTTCCTCCAGTTTTAAATGGAGCCGTTGCATTTGGGCGGCCACTAGATCCATATCACTGATTTGGGCTCTTTCAAGACCTTCCGGAATCTTGCCGTATGATAACTCCTCGAGTACATACGATTTTGTAAAAGCGGTTTCTGATGATTGGCCCTGCACCTTAATTCCGGCGCATAAACCAAATAAAAACAAAAAAATGATGGTTCTCATAACGATTTTGAAATGTTAGTTTAAATGAGTGAATGATGTGAGAACCTGCAGGTATCAAGCAATTGCCATGGCAAATATTCAGGCTATT
>JADZFI010000165.1 GCA_020850025.1 Saprospiraceae bacterium | reverse complement strand
TTTCCGCTTCCGGCAGAATGGTTTTTCTAACGGCCTGCTCAAAGCGTTCTTCAAAGGCCGACAAATTTTCCACGGGCAACTGCATGCCGGCTGCGTGAGCGTGTCCGCCGAAGGTAGTAAACAGATCTTCGCACTCCTGCAGGGCGGCATACAGGTCAAAACCGGCCACAGATCGGGCAGAACCCACGGCTATGCCGTTGCTTTCGGTGAGAATGACGGTTGGTTTGTAAAAGGCCTCAACCATCCTGCTGGCCACAATACCGATGATGCCTTTATGCCAGTCGGGGTTAAACAATACCGCACTTTTTCTGGTGTCCCAGTCCGGCTTTTCCCGGAACATGCGTTCCGCTGCCTCGGCGGTAGACTGATCCATTTTCCGGCGGTCTTTATTGCGTTGCACCAATTGTCCGGCATAGTCGGAGGCACTGTTTCTATCCACAGAAAGCAATAGACGCACGGCCTCGCGAGCATCCGCAAGGCGGCCTGCTGCATTGATCATCGGACCGATGCCGAAAACCACATCGCTGATATCCAGCGGATAAGGGCGGTTTATTTTCTGCCCTATTGCCCATAGCCCGGTTCTCGGGGAGCGGTTAAGTCGCTGCAACCCGAAATGAGCCAGAATGCGGTTCTCCCCGGTCATGTGCACGATGTCGCAGGCGGTACTCACCGCCACCAGATCCAGCAGAGATGATAATTCTTCCATTGGCGTGTTGTGATGCAACGCATAGGCATGGGCCAGTTTGAATGCTACCCCGCACCCGCTCAATTCCTTGTAGGGGTAGGGACAATCCTCGCGTTTGGGATCCAGACAAGCCACGGCCACGGGCAAACCGCCTTCCGGGAGGTGGTGATCGCATACAATGAAGTCGATGCCGTAAGTACGGGCCAGGTCTATGGCTTTGTGACCCTTTATCCCACAATCCATGGCTATCACCAGCGTGCAGCCGGTTTCCCTGGCGTATTCTACGCCTTGCAAACTCACGCCATAGCCCTCTTTTTCGCGGTTGGGCAGGTAGTAATCGAGGTTGTGGTAAAATCCTGACAGGAACGAGTACATAAGCGCCACGCTGGTGGTTCCGTCTACATCATAATCGCCGTACAAGAGTATGCGCTCGCCCGATTGAATGGCCTGATCCAGTCGCTCTACCGCCCTGTCCATGTCTTTCATCAGGAAAGGATCATGGGTGTTTCCCAGGTCGTGAAGGAAAAATGATCGGGCCTCTTCTTTGGTCTGGATGCCCCTTTGCAGGAGCAAGCGACAAAATACCAGGGGGATGTTGAGTTCTGATTGCAGCTTCCTGGCTGCGGCCTCATCAGTGGGGATTAGTTTCCATACGGTTGGTTTCATGTGGGTAAATGAGGGTTGGTTTCTACGAAGTTAAGCTTTTTACCGAAATGGAAGGAAAAAAAGATGGAATAAGGCTAAACTTTGTGTGAAGACGCAAAAGTGACACAAAGGCACTAAGACACAAAGGCACTAAGGCGCCAAGGTTTAGCCTTATTCCGTTGGGCTGGGAGTTATTGTTTAACGAGCGTTCCTTCGTGCACCAGTGCTCCTATGCGGCATTGAACGCGGTAGGCGCCTGTGGGCCATTGTGCCACCTGAACGGGGTGTTGGAATGCACCTGCGGTTTTGGTTGTCTGAATGCGCGATATCAGTTGGCCTCCAGCGCTCCAGATCAGCAACTCAAGTTCACCAGCCCGGTCGTTTTCCAGGCTGATCCAGGCCGTTTCTAAAGCTGGATTAGGGCTGCAACTCAGGTCCAGCATCTTGAAACCAACGTTAGTTACATTGTTTATGCCCAGCTCATAACATCCGCGGTCGGGCAGGCCCTGGCGCGGATTGCCCAGCAGGTCGGTTGCGGGGGCGCCTTCGGCTACACCTCCATCCACGGCCGGACCCATGACGAGGCGGTAGTCGTCGTTTTGGGTATCGATGAAACCAACGGTTAAGTCGTGGACGTCTTTCGTACCGGTGAGGTCGTTGGCAAGGGAGGGATCGCTGCTTTGATTACCGTTCAAACTGATGACTACCGGCTCTCCTTCTTCAATTTCATAGTTGTTGCCCGTGGGGTTTTGGAACAGGCAGTTAAGCAGTTTAAGTTCGGCATCTCCTGCTGGCGACTCCCATTGTGCAATGCCTGCACCGATGGGAGCTTCATTGTCGGCAAAAGTGCAATTGATGGCCGTAACGCGGCTGGTCAGATTGTCGGAGGCATTGAGCGACATTGCTCCGCCTGCGCCGGTTCCGAGATTGATATTTTTAGCAAACAAACAGTTGGTTAACTGGGCTTTACCCTGGAACATGTTGACGGCGCCTCCCTGAGTGATGGCAAAATTGTTGAAAAAGACGCAGTTCTCCATCGTCAGAAGGCTGTCGCCAAACACCTGAATGGCTGCGCCTAAATCGCCGGTGTTATACTGGAAGCTGCTGTTGGTGATTTTGGCGGCAACATTGTCATTGACAAAAATAGCCCCGCCATCACCGTCGGTGCCATTCTCCTGAAACAGACAACCGTCAACCCAGAGTCGGGTAGTATCGTTTTGGGTGAAGATGGCCCCGCCGTTAGCCGCACTGTTGCGCAGGAAGGCGCAATTTTTATATCCTACATCAGCTTTGAATCCGTTGCTGACTGCTCCGCCACCCGCGCTGGCCTGGTTATCCTGGAAGGTACAATTTTCAAATGTGCCTTTGCAGCCTATGCCGTAATTGGCCACTGCTGCAGCAAAATTGGTCTGATGCCCCTCAAACAAGCAGTTGGAAACGTGGAATATCGTAGTGTCGCCATGATACAGGGCTCCCGCCGAATTGGGGGCCGTATTATCCCGGAAAATGGAATTGCTGAGGGTATAGTTGGTGCGGTTGTGCCAGATGGAGGTGCCACCATAGTCTGTCGCTACATTTCGCTCGAACAAACAACTGTCGATGCTGAACTGACTGTCGAACTCCCGGCCATTGAAATACATAGCTGCGGCATTGGGAGCATAGTTGTCCCGGAAAATGGTATTTTTTACCAGGCAGGAAGCCTGCCAGCCATAGACTCCTGATCCGCCGAATCCGGTGGTGGTATCCTGTTCAAACAGGCAGTTGTTGATGGTCACGAAGTGACCACCGTTGCGGTCGTCAATGTAAATCCCTCCATTGGCTGATTTGTTTTTTCGGAAAACACTGTTGGTAAGCGTCCAGTTGGCTTGCCAGGAGAACATGGCAGAACCGAAATTGGCGCCGGCATTATTTGATTCGAACAAACAACTGTCTATCCTGATATTCTGGGTTTCCTGAGGGTAAAGCACCCCGCGGTTGGTAACATTGTTTTTAAAAACGCAATTGTTGATGTCGCCGTTAGGCGTTAGACGAAGCAGGACAATGGCTTGTTCGGTAGCTTTGTTGGATTCAAAAATACAATTATCCAGCACAATGCCGTTACTGGGAGCACCAATAGCAGCCACTCCGGCTCCGGATTCGGCAAAATTGTCGGTAAAAATGCAGTTCCGCACGGTTACGGGCCCGCCTGCCAGCAAGCCGGCGCCCCGGCGCGTGAGGTCAGGATTGGGAGTACCCACCAGCGTGTGGCCGCCCCGGATCACGAACCCGTCCAATACGGCGTTTTGCGAGGAAGCATTCACAAAAACGGTAACCACATGCACTACATTATCCGTGCGGTTCTGGTCAAAGTTGCCGACAATATCGTTGCCCTGGAGGTCGCCGCTGAGGGTGGTGACGTTGGCGGTTGGATTGCGCTGATTCAGGGCCGTTTCCGTGCCGGCGAAGCCGCCATAAAGTGAAACGCCGGATTGTAAGACAAAAGAGGAAGCGGGTTTGTAGGTGCCGGCACTTACCCATATGGATTGCCCCGGGGTGGCTACGGCCAGTGCGGCGTCCAGGGATACAAAGGCATCGGCCCAACTGGCGCCGTTGTTGGCCCCAGAAGCATTGGCTTTTACAAAAATGGTTTGAGCCTGAAATTGGAGGCTGCAAAGCAGTGACAAAAGTAGTAGGTATGGCTTCATGTGAAATAAATTTGGTGAATGTTTGGATGACCAAACATAAAACGTTTTACAGAATCCAATCGTCGTATTTCGGCGAATTGCCCGATTGGCGCATTCATTTGATACCTTTGCGTGTATGAAGTTTGAAGATTACCGGATTGCTACAGAAGTGAAACGCAACCTGGCCGAAATGGGCTTCCGCCGCCCAACGGACATTCAGTACAAAGCCATTCCTCCTATCCTGAAAGGTGAGGATGTGCTGGCTATTGCACAAACCGGAACCGGCAAGACAGCGGCATTCGTGATTCCAATCGTGCACATGCTGCACGACCGCAAAACTTCCGGGCGCTCTGAGGGCATCAGGTGCGTGGTGATGGTTCCCACGCGGGAACTGGCCATCCAGATCACGGAGGTTTTTGAAAAAATATCCCGGTACACCCGCGTAAAGTCCTTCTGCGTTTTTGGTGGGGTAGAGCAGGGGCCGCAGATTGCCCGACTGGAAAAAGGAATTGACGTTTTGGTGACCACACCGGGCCGAATGTTCGATTTGGCGAGTCAGGGATACATCAAGCTGGATCGGGTGGAAATGCTGGTGCTGGATGAGGCCGACCGGATGCTGGAGCTGGGTTTTTTAAAGGATATCCGCGATTTGATCCGGTTTTTGCCAAAAAAACGGCAAACGTTGTTTTTCTCCGCCACCATTAACGAGACCATCAAAGAACTGGCGTATTCGCTGGTCACCCGTGCCATTCGTATTCAGGTTTCTCCCAAGGATCCGGTTTCCAAGAACATTGATCACTCGGTGTTTTTTGTGGAAATGGACGATAAACGCTTCTTCCTGGAGCGCATGGTGCGGGAGCATCCGGATTCCAAGATCCTGGTGTTTGTGCGCACCAAAGTGCGGGCAGAGCGGGTGATGAAGGCCATGGAACGGGTGGAAATAGAGAGCCTGACCCTTCATGGCGACAAAGATCAGAAGGACCGGCTGGAGGTATTGTCCAAATTTAGGAGCGGCGAGGTCAAGCTGCTGGTTGCCACGGATGTCAGCGCCCGCGGCATAGATATTCCGGATGTGGACTATGTGGTCAACTACGATTTACCCGATGTTCCGGAAAATTATGTTCACCGGGTTGGCCGAACAGGCCGCGGTGTGAAAAAAGGACTGGCCGTATCCTTTTGCAGTACAGAAGAGAAACCGGTGCTGCAAGAGATCGAAGCTTATTTGGGCAATCCCATTCGGGTACTCCGGCTGGATCACACCGAACGCGCCGAAACCATGGTGCTCACCAAGGAAGAAAAGGATCCGCTCAAAGCCATCATGCAGGAAATTGAAGCTGCCGAGGCCTGGAAGACCCAACAGCGGAAACCGAACAAAAGGAAGTAAGTGTGCGCCTTTTCATTAGTTTTGCGGCCTTATGTCCACACCAACGCAACACTACATTCTCGGCCAATGGACGCCAGGTACAGGCGAGGCCATGCCGCAATTTCATGCCCTTACCGGCGAAGTGATTCACACCGTAAAAAGTGAAGGCCTGGATTATGCCGCTATTCTGGATTATGCCAGAAAAGTGGGCAATCCTGCCCTGCGCAAGCTGACTTTTCAGGAGCGCGGGCGTATGCTGAAAGCCCTTGCTTTGTACTTAATGGATCGGAAAGACCATTATTACAAGGTTTCGCACATGACCGGGGCCACCCGAGCCGATTCCTGGGTGGACATTGAAGGCGGCATCGGCAACCTGTTTGCCAATGCCAGTTTGAGGCGGCGGTTCCCGAACGAGGTGTACCATGTGGAGGGCGAAACCATTCGTCTTTCCAAAGAAAACACCTTTATCGGGCATCACATCCTGACGCCCAAGCGCGGGGTAGCCGTTCATATCAATGCCTTCAATTTCCCGATTTGGGGCATGCTGGAGAAAATTGCCTGCAACCTCATGGCAGGCGTTCCGGCGGTGGTGAAGCCTTCCGAGCAGACCTCCTTCCTCACGGAAGCTATGGTGCGCGACATCATTGCCTCCGGTATCCTGCCGGAAGGGGCGCTGCAACTGGTTTGCGGTACCGGCCGGGGTATTCTGGATTTTCTGGACAGCCAGGATGTGGCCACGTTCACCGGTTCGGCTGCAACGGGTCGGAAATTGCGCACACTGCCGTCTATCATTGAAAACTCGGTTCCATTTACGGTGGAGGCCGATTCCCTGAATGCTGCTATTTTGGGTGAGGATGTAAAACCGGGCACACCGGAATTTGATATTTTCATCAAAGAATGTCGGCGCGAGATGGTCACCAAAGCCGGTCAGAAGTGTACGGCCATCCGGCGCATCATTGTTCCGGCGCATTTGCTGGATGAGGTGCAAAATGCCCTGGCCAAGGCCCTGTCCCAAACCACCGTGGGCGACCCATCGGTGGAGGGGGTTCGCATGGGCGCGCTGGTGAACCGTCTGCAACTGGGGCGTGTGCGCGAGCACCTGGATCTGTTGCTGAAGGAATCAAGCATTGCCTACGGCGATCTGGAAAAATTTGAAGTAGTGGGGGCAAAGCGCGAAGCCGGCGCCTTTTTGCCGCCTGTTTTATTGCGCAATGAGAACCCTTTTGCGCGGACGCTCACGCATGAAACCGAGTGTTTTGGTCCCATATCCACCATTATGCCTTACGAGGGTATAGGTCAGGCCATTGAATTGGCGAATATGGGCAAAGGGTCGCTGGTGTCAACTATTTGCAGCTTTGATCCGGCGGTAATGCGGGAATATGTACTGGAAGCCGGAGCTTTCCACGGTCGCATTCATATCCTCAACCGCTCTTCTGCCAAGGAGAGCACAGGTCATGGTTCGCCGCTGGCCACGCTGGTACACGGTGGCCCCGGGCGCGCCGGAGGCGGCGAGGAGATGGGTGGTATGCGCGGGGTGTTGCACTATATGCAGCGCACGGCCATTCAGGGCAACCCTACGGATATAACGGCTGTTACCCGTCAGTATCAGCCCGGCGGGCATCAGACCGAAACGCCGGTGCATCCATTCAAAAAACACTTTGAGGATCTTTTTGTCGGCGAAACGCTCATTACCGCCAGGCACACCGTTTCCGAGGCGGATATCCACAATTTTGCCAATGTGAGCGGAGATAATTTCTATGCCCACATGGATGCCACTTCACTGGAGGGCACACCGTTCACCGGGCGGGTGGCGCACGGATATTTCGTGCTCTCAAAAGCAGCCGGATTGTTCGTTGATGCCAAAAAGGGCCCTGTTTTGCTCAATTACGGTTTGGATGAATGTCGCTTCATAAAACCTGTGTATCCGGGCATGACCATAGGTGTCAAGCTCACGGTGAAAGAAAAAATTGAGCAGGAGACCGACCCCAGCAAAGAAGGTGTGGCTGCCATTCCGCGCGGCATTGTAAAGTGGCTGGTAGATGTGTACGACGAAACGGGAGAATCGGTGGCCCTTGCTACGAGATTGACCATGGTGGCTAAAAAAGAAGGGTAGGACGTACGACCTACGATTTACGACTTACGATGTGCGAGTTGGAGTTTAGTACTGGCTGCCTGCCTGTTAAGTTAGCCCAAAAATGCTGTGGTTGTAGTTTGCTCAACAAGTGCCATACTAACCACACTGCTGGACATTATTGAACTTTAAGTCTGTTTGGCCTGAAACTGGCTCACTTAGGCCGAATGACGTACATCGCAAGTCGTATGTCGTAAATTGTAAGTCGTCCCCCTTGCAATTTTCCTCAGATCCCTCTACCTTTATATAAATTTCTAAAAAACCACTTCATAACATGGCTTCATTAAACCACTCGCCTCCGGGCGCACAGGGCCGCTTTGCCTTGCTTCCAAAACTTTTTTTGAAAAATTTACCGCAAAATGTTTTGAAGAAAAACATTTTGTTTATTTTTGTGTCTCAATTTGATACAAAAACAACTACAAACCTCATCTAAAGCTTTGAAAACCAAGAACAACGCTGCGGCTAACAAATCTTCCAAACAACAAGACCCCTTATCTCCAAATCCAACCAACCACATTTTAAACAACATGGCAGACGATAGAGAACAACGCTTAAAGACCCTTCAGAGTACCATTGACCGCCTGGATAAAACCTATGGTCGCGGTACCATCATGCGCCTGGGCGACAAACAGGCGGTAGAGGTGGAATCCATTTCCACCGGATCACTGGGTCTGGATATTGCCCTGGGTTGCAATGGTCTACCCAAAGGACGTATCATCGAAATTTATGGTCCGGAATCTTCCGGTAAAACCACCCTGGCCATTCACGCTATTGCGGAATGTCAGAAGAAAGGCGGTATTGCGGCCATCATTGATGCAGAGCATGCTTTTGACCGCTTTTATGCCGAATCGCTCGGTGTTGATGTAAATAACCTGCTCTTTTCACAGCCTGACAATGGTGAGCAAGCCCTTGAAATTGCCGAAAACCTGATTCGCTCCGGTGCGGTGGATATCCTGGTAGTAGACTCCGTGGCAGCGCTGGTGCCCCGCTCTGAGATTGAAGGTGAAATGGGCGATTCCAAAATGGGTTTGCAAGCACGCCTCATGAGCCAGGCCATGCGTAAGCTTACTGCCAATATCGGTCGTACCGGCTGTTGCTGTATTTTCATCAACCAGTTGCGTGAGAAAATCGGCGTCATGTTTGGCAATCCGGAAACCACTACCGGCGGTAACGCCCTGAAATTCTACGCCTCCGTACGTCTCGACATTCGCAAAAGTGGCGCTGCCATGAAAGACAAGGACGGCAACGTAGTAGGTAATCAGGTAAAAGTAAAGGTGGTGAAAAACAAACTCGCCCCTCCTTTCCGGGTGGCTACCTTCGACATCGTTTTCGGGGAAGGTATCTCCAAAGCCGGTGAGATCATTGACCTCGGCACTGAGTACGATGTGATTCAGAAAAGCGGCGCATGGTATGCCTACAATGGTGCTAAAATCGCACAGGGTAGGGATTCCGCCAAACAGTTCCTGCTCGATAACCCTGAGGTTTCGGCAGAAATTGAGCATAAAATCAAAGAAAAATTGGCCTCCGGCGCGTCCAATAAGCCGGCTGCTTCAGCCCGCTTCCTGGACGACGACGACAGCGACGATTGATTTGTTGCAACAAAAATCAAACACGATTTATATACAGGAGCCGACCCGCTGAAATGGGTTGGCTCTTGTAATCTTGTACCGAAGGTGAACTCTGATCTTTGATGGGTGTTTAGACTGTGATTAACGTGATTTTGAGATTTGAGTGATGCAGGTACTTGATATCAAGATGATTGAAAGCCGTCCTCGTTCGAAATCACTCTAAGTTGACTTTAGTTTCTTTTGTATTTCGGGTTTGCTTTCTAAAGCCCGGATAATTTCGGAATTTCGCGCCCTTATTTCGCATCACAATGGCGGTAAAAAAACAGCAACAGGTATTAGAGGAGACTGATCTGGTAGATCCCAGACATATTGTTATCAAAGGCGCCCGCACCAATAATCTGCGTAATGTGGATTTGCGCATCCCTAAAAATCAACTGGTGGTAGTAACAGGCGTTTCCGGCTCAGGGAAATCCAGCATTACCATGGATACCCTTTACGCCGAAGGGCAGCGACGGTACGTGGAAAGCCTGTCGAGTTATGCCCGCCAGTTTTTGGGCAGAATGAAAAAACCGGATGTGGATTATATCCGGGGGATTTGTCCGGCCATCGCCATTGAGCAACGCGTTACCACCGGGAATGCCCGAAGTACCGTAGGTAGTATGACGGAGGTGTATGAATTCCTGCGCCTGCTTTTCGCCAGAATTGGCAAATTCTACTCTCCCATCTCCGGTCAGATTGTACAAAAACATGAGGTGGCAGACGTCATTGATTTCCTTAAAAAACTGCCCGAAGGCACTCGTGCCCTGATACTGATGCCGTTTCCCAAAAAGTATCAGGAGCGCTCCTTGCAACAGGAATTGAACCTGCTGCTCCAAAAAGGTTATACCAGGGTACAATCAGCTGACGAAACCATCAATATTCAGGATATCCTGGAGGGCATATTTACCCGTTTCGATCTCAACCGCTCTGCCTATTTGTTCAATGAAGATCCCTTGCACATCCTGATTGATCGTGTGGCCGTGTCGTCTGCCCTGGAAGAGTCCGACTGGATGCGCCTGGCAGATTCCATTAATACCGCCTTTTACGAAAGTGAGGGAGAATGCCATGTGGCGGTCAGGCAGGAGGACGGAAGTTACCAGCTCCAAACATTCAACAATCGGTTCGAGCTGGATGGCATGACGTTCCCGGAGCCCACACCTCAGTTATTCAACTACAACAACCCCTACGGCGCTTGCCCAACCTGCGAGGGCTATGGCAGGGTGCTGGGTATTGACATCGACAAGGTGGTGCCGGATAAAACCAAGTCCGTTTACGAAGGCGCTATTGCCGTTTGGAAAGGGGAGAAGTATGGCGAATATTTGAATCAGTTGCTGATCCATGCCCATTACTTCGACTTCCCGGTGCATACGCCGTATGAGGCGCTGACGAAAGCTGAGCAAAAATTGTTGTGGAACGGCAACCAGTATTTTGAAGGCATTGATGCTTTTTTCAAACTTCTGGAGAGTCAGACGTATAAAATACAGAACCGGGTAACCCTTGCCAGGTATCGGGGCAAAACGGTGTGTAATACCTGTGACGGTGGCCGTTTGCGCCAGGAGGCGCTCTGTGTGAAAATTGGCGGCCGAAATATTTCCGATCTGACGGGCATACCGCTGGACGAAGTGCTGGCTTTTTTCCAGGAGATGGAGCAATCACTCAGTGTTTACGACAAACAGGTGGCTAAACGCCTGCTGCTGGAAATTAACAACCGACTCAAATTTATGGTTGATCTGGGTCTGGGCTACCTTACCCTGGATCGTGTGTCAAGTACGCTTTCTGGCGGAGAAACACAACGCATTCACCTCACCCGGACCCTGGGTTCCAACCTCACAGCTTCCATGTATCTGCTGGACGAGCCTTCTGTTGGGCTTCATCCCCGCGATACAGGCCGTTTGGTGAAAGTGCTGAAAGAATTGCGCGATCTGGGCAATACCGTGGTAGTGGTGGAACACGAAGAAGCCGTGATCGAAAACGCTGATTATCTGGTGGATATGGGTCCGGAAGCCGGGGTACATGGCGGCCATGTGGTATACTCGGGTCCGTATGCGGATATCGCAAAGGCAGCTCCAGACAGCCTGACCACCAAGTATATGACCGGGGTGATGGGTATTCCGACGCCTGCCACCCGCCGGTCTGCCAGGGAGTTTTTGACGCTGAAAGGCGCCCGTCAGCATAACTTAAAAAACGTGGACGTCAGGATTCCTCTGCATTGCCTTACTGTGGTGAGCGGAGTAAGTGGAAGCGGCAAAACCACGCTGGTGAGGGATATTTTTTATCCGGCTGTTTCCCAGCATTTGCCGGAAAATGCCGGAAAACAACCAGGACTCTTTGACGGTATAGAGGGGAATGTGAAAAAAGTCACCCGGGTTGAGTTCATCAACCAGAGCCCGATCGGGAAAAGCAGTCGCTCCAATCCGGTGACATACGTAAAGGCCTATGATTACATACGGGAATTGTTTGCCAAGCAGCAATTGTCGAAAATCAGGGGCTTTCAAGCCAAGCATTTCAGTTTTAATGTGGAGGGCGGGCGCTGCGACGCATGTAAAGGAGAGGGTGAACAAGTGGTGGAAATGCAGTTCCTGGCAGACGTGCACCTGGAATGTGAAGAGTGTAAGGGCCGTCGCTTCCGCCAGGAGGTGCTGGATGTTCAGTTCCAGGGAAAGAATATCTTCGAGGTGCTGAATATGAGTGTGGAGGAATCTCTTCAGTTCTTCAAAGGACAAAAAGACATTACCGACAGACTTCAGCCGCTCATGGATGTGGGCCTTGGCTATGTTCATCTCGGGCAATCATCCTCTACTTTGTCTGGCGGGGAAGCCCAACGCGTTAAGCTGGCCTCTTTCCTTATCAAGGAAAATTCCGGCGGACACATCTTTTTCATCTTCGATGAACCTACTACGGGTTTGCATTTCCACGATATTCAGAAACTGCTCACGGCCATTCAGGCATTGGTAGAACGCGGCCACAGCGTTCTGGTAGTGGAGCACAACATGGAAGTCATCAAATCAGCCGATTGGGTCATAGACCTCGGCCCGGAAGGCGGCAAGGAGGGTGGTACCCTGGTATTTGAAGGTGCACCGGAAGATTTGGTAAAGGTGAAAGAAAGCTATACCGGGAAGTACCTCAAGGATAAGCTCTGATCTTGAAGGCGCGGAGGGTGACACAAAGACACAAAGGCGCGAAGGCGCAAAGGCACGAAGGGGTTATTTGACATGCGTCAAATAACCCCTTCCTACATCAGTGCAGGTCGAAGACCGGCACTTCGCGCCTTAGTGTCTTTGTGCCTTAGTGTCTTAGTGTCATTACCCAAGTCTTTGTTACTTCCCAATAGAGATGAGGTTAGCGAAGAGTCGGTAGGCGCCGGGCACACCTGCCGGAAGCTCCCGGAAAAAGGACAAACCGGTGTAGACATAATGTCCTTTGCCGTACTGGGCTACCAATAGCGGGCCATCGGAAGCCTTTTCACCGGGGTCGTTGGAAGAGAGAATAGGCGTGAATGCGGTATCCCATTCACCTGGGAAATAGAGTCCGCGCTCCTGTACCCAGCCTTCAAAATCTTTTTGGCTGATTTTATTCGGCGTGTTCAACACCGGGTGATTGGCATTGAGGAAGCGGATTTCTGCAGTTTCATCCGTTACGCGGGCACGGGAGAGCTTGAGCGGGAATGGCGCCAGATCCTTGACCACCAAATCGCCGGTGGTATTGTATTGCACCAACAGGGTGCCGCCGTTTTGTACATACTCCATCAATCTGGCGTGGTGCACTTTGAGCTCGTCTTTGGTATTGTAGGCACGTATTCCCATAACGATGGCATCCAGTTTGGACAAAGTGGCCAGCTCCATGTCTTTGGATTCCAGCACTTTCACCTGGCAACCCATTTGTCGGAGTGCCGCAGGAATATCGTCGCCGGCGCCGGGATAATACCCCACCGTTTTTGCTTTTACTTTCAGGTCAACTTTGTGAGCGCTGGAAGCAGACGAAAGTAGCACGCTTTGTTGTGGAATATGATCGTACTGGATGGTGACCAACTTGCGGGCGTACTGTTTCCCATCTACCTCGGCCACGGCTTCGAGCATATTTCCCTGGAGATCATGGTCTGGTTTAATACCAAAGCTCAGGATCTTCTCTTCCTCCTTCTTCTTCAGGTCAAACAGCTGGCTCATTTTTCCCACACGCACTACCCCGGAAACATTGTCTTTACCTGCTTTCACCACCACCTGCACTTCGTGCTGCTTTTGTGTGAAAATATAGGAGGGCTCTGTAAATGCCACAAAAACCGGCGGAAGCACCTCGAACGGGCGCCACACTTCACCGATGGCGGGTTCGCCGGTTTTCCAGGCAAGTTCCGACTCGAAGGTCATGGGCGCCCCGTTCACCGTCAGGTCCCAGGTTACCATGGCATATCGGGGTGTTTCCGGCATGCCGCGAAGCAATTGATCCTCTACGGCATACATGCCTAAAGTGGCCGGATTTTGCAACCAATAAGGGGAGGTAAATGGAGCGTCTTTGGCAATGCGTACGGTTTTATCCAGTACCCAGCCTTTATTACTGCTGAGCGAGAAACCTGGCAGGGTATCGAACAAGCCCGGACGAATGTTCAGGCCATTGAGCTGCACGGAATGTTGGCTCCGGTTGATAATTTCTAGTCGGACCTTAACCGGATCGCCCGGGGTGGCGGTAGGTTCGGAGGCAGTTGATTCCAGGTATAGCCCCAGGCAGCCGCGGATTACTTCCCGGATCTCGGCGAGTTTTCGTTGTTTCCAGTACTCCTCAGGCAGCGATTGGATCATTTTCATGGCAGTGAGCAGATCCGGCACACTGGCTGCAGGATCATCAGAGCGGAACTCCTGATCTATCTGCGCCAAAAATTTGCCAATTGGTTCGCCGCCTGCCACGCGCGTCCAGGTGGTATTGATGCCCTCGAAAATATCCTGGCTTGCCGGCTTGTCGCCCTTTATAAAATCCAGGTAGTCAAGGCTTTCCCCCCGACTGGTAAGCGAGCCAAAGCCCTGGCAGCGGTGCATAGAGCGGCTTTCGGAAGCCACTTCGTTGTTGCTTTTCCCTTTTAAGGGCAAATACACGCCAATATCAATGGGCCATAAAGTGGACTTGTCCAGCTTGGCAAATGCTTCCTGGCTGCCATAAAAGAACCAGGAGGTGTTGAAAAACTGGCGGCGAGGCTGCCAGGGTTCGGTATGTTTTAACTGCTCGGGGTAAACATCCGCCTTGCCAGACAGGTCAAAAGCCTCAACAGAAAGCATGGCAGAGGCCGTGTGGTGGCCGTGGGTGTCATATTTTTTATCGTGATAAAAACGGTTGATGACCACATCCGGCTTCACCTGCCGGTATGCCCAAACGACATCAGACAGCACCGCTTCTTTGTCCCAAAAACGCAATGTTTCGTCCGGGCTTTTGGAAAAACCGAAGTCGTTGGC
>JADZFI010000164.1 GCA_020850025.1 Saprospiraceae bacterium | reverse complement strand
TCTGGATTCAGGAGCGCTGCAGGTCGTCGTATCTAAACTTGATCTCCGGGTAAAATTTTACGATTCCGACGACCGTACCCTCTGTGAAGATGCAGGCGGCTTTTCAGCAAAAAGAACCATACTGAAAGGCTGGTCTGAATTGCGAATGGAGAAAAAATGCCACAAAAAAGAGGTGTTTTATGGTCTGGGCGACAAAACCTGCGGAGCAAATCTGGTTGGAAAAAAATTTGAGAACTGGTGTTCCGACTCCTACGCATTCGGACGGAATACAGATCCGCTTTACCGGGCTATTCCATTTTATTATGCCCTCAATAACGGCGTTGCCTACGGCATTTTTTTCGACAACAGTTACAGAACACATTTCGACTTTGATAGTCAGCAAACAGGAGTCACCAGTTTCTCGGCGGAAGGCGGTGAACTAAACTATTACTTCCTGATGGGCCCCGACCTGGATGATGTAGCACAACATTATGCGCAAATAACCGGCGTGCATGAATTGCCGCCTGTTTGGGCGCTTGGCTACCACCAGTGCCGCTGGAGCTACTACCCCGACAGCCATGTCAGGGAAATAGCAGAAGGATTCAGAAGTCGCAAAATCCCCTGCGATGCCATATATCTTGACATTGATTATATGGACGGCTATCGTTGTTTTACGTGGGACAAAAAAGGGTTTCCAAACCCTAAATTATTGGTGGAAGACCTGAGCAAAATGGGCTTCCAAACAGTAGCTATGATTGATCCGGGTATCAAGGACGACCCTGATTACGGGGTATACCAGGATGGTCTGGAACAGGATATGTTTCTACGAACCGCCGATGGTGATCTGGTCAAAGCGCCTGTCTGGCCTGGCTTCTGTGCCTTTCCCGACTTCACAAAACCCTCCGTTCGCCGGTGGTGGGGCCAGCTATATAAAGACCTTTACCAACATATCGGCATAGCCGGCTTTTGGAATGATATGAATGAGCCGGCGGTATTTCATGTGCACCACAAAACCTTGCCGGACCATGTGATGCATGATTACGATGGTCATCCGTGCAGTCACCGCAAGGCCCATAATATCTATGGCCAGCAAATGAATCGCGCTTCCTGCGAAGGATTTCTGGCTCTCAAGCCGGAAAAACGCCCATTCCTACTTAGCCGTGCTACTTTCAGCGGCGGGCAGCGGTTTTCGGCTGTTTGGACGGGCGACAACTGCTCAGACTGGGAACATTTACAAATCGCAAACATCCAGTGCCAAAGGCTGTCGGTTTCAGGCTTCTCCTTTTGCGGCACCGACATTGGTGGATTTGCCGGCAATGCCGATGGCGAGTTATTTGTGCGGTGGTTACAACTAGGGGTTTTTCATCCGTTAATGCGGGTTCACAGCATTGGGAAACATAGTGCAGGTGATGCCTTGCCGGCAGAAGAAGCCCAGCTTACGGAACCAAGCCTTCACCTTTTAGACCAGGAACCCTGGTCTTTCGGCGAGAAATGGACCGATTTGGCGAAAAAAGCCATTGAATTGCGCTACTTCCTGCTACCTTGCCTGTACAGCGCCATGTGGTTGCATACATTGGATGGCAGGCCTGTTTTAAAACACCTGGCTTTTGCAGATGGCTCGGACCCTAAACTCTGGGATCAGGAGCGCGACTTCCTCTTCGGGGAGCATATTCTGGTGAGTCCGGTGGTGCAGCCTAAAGTTCAGCGCCAGGGTATTTATCTGCCAAAGGGCAATTGGTATTATTTCTGGACCGGGCAAATGAGCAACGGCGAAGTATTTGTGAACATAATGCCTGATCAAATACCGTTTTTTGTTCGGGAAGGCGCAGTACTGCCGGTTTACCCTGCACGTCAGCATACCGGCGAACCTGTAGAGGAGCTCACGCTTTATGCCTATTACAAGAATGGCCTGGAAACCAGCCATTTATATGAAGATGCCGGTGACGGATTTGGACATAAAAATGGCGCATTCAGTTTGAAAATCTTTGAAACAGAAGGCAAAGACAAGGCGTTCACGCTTCGGCAGCGGAAGGAGGGTGATTTTGTTCCAGACTACCAAAGGATAAAGATTTATTTAGTGGGTTTTCCACTGTTTGTAAAAAAGTGTCTGGTGGATGGCGATGAAATACCTATTAAAGAAATCAGACTAAGGGACCGGTCTTTGTACACGCTCAGCCTTCCCCCCTTGTTTGAAAAAATAGAGTGGGAAGGATAAAGGCTTTCAACCAACAAACTGTATAGTCATGCTCAGCTGGGAAACTTTCGAAAAAGTTGAAATGCGTGCAGGCACCATCGTAGATGCCCGCATCTTTGAAGGAGCGCGAAACCCGGCCTATCAGCTCTGGATTGACTTTGGACCTCTGGGTATAAAAAAAAGCTCCGCCCAGATAACGAAGTTGTACTCGCTGGAAGAACTGGTTGGTAAACAGGTTGTTGCCGTGGTCAATTTTCCGCCCAAACAAATCGCCAATTTCTTCTCTGAATGTCTGGTCCTGGGCGTTGTCGGAGCCGAAAAAGAAGTTACCTTGCTCCAGCCGGAACGCACCGTGGAAAATGGTCTGCGCATAGCCTGAAACAATCGTAAATCAAGCGGATTATGAACATCAACTGGCAAAGGATTTCGCTGCACATCTTGTTCTGGACCGTTTACGTTCCATTGAATGCGGTGCTGAACTGCATTCTTCAACGGGTGCCGCTTGAGGAACACTTCAATGATGCGCTCATTGGCGAGATGTTTTCACTGCCGGTGAAATTGTTGCTGACCTATTTCGTGTTCTACTACGTTATACCCCTGTACCTTGATCGTAGCAAGATCTGGAAACTGGTAGGTTTGCTGTTTTCGGCATTTGCCGTTGCAACCATTATTTACAGACTTGAAATTGCTTTTATCTACTATCCATTATTCCGACCCGGCGAGACCTATAATCTGTTGAATCCCAAAGGATTGTTACTGACGGAATTCGACCTGTTCATCACGCTGGCAGCTGCGGTAACCATTAAGATGATTCGGGTGCATTACAAAAGCCTTGAGTTTGAACAGGAGCTGATGCGGGAGAAACTCCAATCGGAACTGAGCTTTCTGCGCGCACAAACCAATCCTCATTTTCTATTCAATACCCTGAACAACCTTTATGTGCTGGCGCGAAAAAAAAGCGATAAAACACCCGACGCCATCATGATGCTTTCCAAAATCATGCGTTTTGTGCTGTACGAATGTCGGGCGCCCAGAATAGCAGTAATGGATGAAGCAAAGATCATTCAAGACTACATTGAGCTGGAAAAACTACGGTACAGCAAACGTCTGACCGTGGATTATCAGGAAGAAATTGACAATCCGCACACTGCCATTGCGCCCTTGTTGCTGCTTCCGTTTGTGGAAAACAGTTTTAAACATGGCGCGGGCGGCACTACCGGCGATGTAGTTATTTCGATCCGAATTTCCCTTCACGAACATTCCCTTTCGTTCGTCGTCCAGAATACCCTGGATCCTGAATTCGAAAGCAATGCCTACCCAAACAGTGATGTGGGCGGTATCGGGTTACGCAATGTTCAACGACAACTGGCACTTATTTATCCGGACCAGCACGAGCTCCGTACCTCCCGCGAAAACGGACTATTCATTGCAAATCTGAAAATCAACCTCGGAGCTCATTAATCATAAAACCACCACTCCTTCCATGATCGTAGTAACGGGTGCAGCAGGCTTTATCGGTTCCTGCATGATCAAAAGATTAAACGACGCAGGGTATAATGACATCCTGGCGGTAGACGAATTCTCCAGGGAAGATAAGAACCGGAACCTGGAAGGCAAACAATTGTGGGGCCAGATGCACCGCAATAATTTTGTTCGCTGGCTGGAGCGCAATCATTCAGATGTAGAGGCTGTGATCCATCTTGGCGCCCGTACCGATACTACAGAGCAGAATGTTCAGATTTTCAACGAATTGAACCTGGAATATTCGCGTGCCCTGTGGATGATTTGTGCCGGTTTCGACATCCCTTTTCTTTACGCCAGCAGTGCGGCTACCTATGGCCTGGGAGAACATGGCTATAACGACGACCACGCAACGATTCCACTTCTTCGTCCGTTAAATCCTTATGGCCAAAGCAAGCAGGACTTCGACCTGTGGGTACTGGAGACAGCTTATGGCCATTCAGCCCTGGGCCAGCCCCCACATTGGGCAGGATTCAAGTTTTTTAATGTTTATGGCCCCAACGAATACCATAAGGGGCGTATGGCCTCGGTAATCTTCCACACTGCCCGGCAAATCAAAGCAACCGGGACCATGAAACTGTTCCGTTCGCACCGCCCTGATTTCAAGGATGGAGAGCAAAGCCGGGATTTTATTTATGTGAAAGATGTAGTGGATGTCTTACTCCACTTTATGGAAAAAAGGCCGGAAAAAGGCATTTACAACCTGGGGACCGGTCAGGCACGAACGTTCCTGGACCTTGCGAAAGGCACTTTTCATGCCCTGGGACTGGAGCCGGAAATATCGTTTGTTGACACGCCCGCGGACATCCGGGACACCTATCAGTATTTTACCCAGGCCAATATGGATAAACTTCGCATCGCCGGATACAAAGAACCATTTATCGGGTTGGAGGAAGGCATCACTGACTATGTGCAGCGGTACCTGAAAGAAGAACTTATCTGGTAATCAATCACTCTTTCTGAATCGGTAGGAATACAGGTCGGACTCTCCCTCATAATAACCGTCGAGCGATAGTTGGCTGTAGGCGCTTTTCATAGCCTCCACGGCTTCACTGACGTTGTTTACCCTCTTGCCATTGACACTGGTAATCACAAAACCAGGTTGCATATTGGTTTCATAAACCAGACTTCCTCGCCTTACACTGTTCACCATAACGCCTTGCAAGCGAAGTTTGCGTTGCTCCTCCCGACTCAAATTGCGCATGGCCAGTCCAAGCTCCTCCTCCAGTTCATTACCGGTAGCACGCGCCACCTTGGTGGAATTATTGACATCCTTCAACACTATTTTGGAACGCAACCTGCGGTTTTCCCGCCAGTAGTCCACCTGGACCACTTCTCCCGGCCTGAACCGACCGATGTATTCCTGCAGTTCAGCCGTGCTGCGTACATTGGTATTGTCGATCCCCACCACCACATCGCCTGGTTTCAGGCCGGCATCAGAGGCTGCCCCTTCTGTTGCCACCCGGTTGATCAATACCCCTTCAGCGTTGGGAAGGCCAAGATCACGGGCCGTTTCACTGTCCAGATCCTGAATACCTACCCCAAGAAACGCCCTTTGCACGGCGCCAAACTCTCTTAAATCTGCTACTATTTTTTTCACCAGATTGGAAGGCACCGCAAAAGAATAGCCCTCATAACTGCCTGATTCTGTAATGATAGCAGTGTTTACACCAATCAGTTCACCCACTGTATTCACCAATGCGCCACCTGAATTACCAGGATTCACAGCTGCATCCGTTTGAATAAACGATTCGATGCTTGCGGCGCCCGATAAAATATTGATGTTCCGTCCTTTGGCGCTCACGATACCTGCTGTAACCGTGCTTTCCAGATTGAACGGATTGCCAACTGCCAAAACCCATTCGCCCACCTTAACCGAGTCGCTGTTTCCAAAAATAACAAAGGGAAGGTTGATTTCGTCAATTTTCAGCAGGGCAATATCAGTGGAAGGATCACTCCCCACGAGTGTTGCCTGATAGGTGCGTTTATCGGCTAGTGTAACCTTGATATCCTTGCTTCGTTCCACCACGTGGTGGTTCGTCACAATATACCCTTCAGGCGCTACCACTACCCCGGAACCGGAGGACCCGGTCAACGCTCCCCCACCCCATATGCTGTTTCCCGTTTCAATCAGGGCACGAATGTTTACCACTGCAGGCGTAGCCATTTCTGCAGACTGTATAAAATCTGTGGGCGCTGAAGAACGAAACTCGGCATTGGACCGGTTTTCCAGCAGCTTGTCCACCAAACCCGCCACCCTGGTTTCTCCACTCGGATTCGACCAGACAATTTGGTGTGGCATCACCCAGCGGCTGTATAGAAACACCGATAGCAGAGAATTTAAAATACATACAATCCCAAGCAGGTGTTAGTTTTTCATAGCGCGATGTTTAAGATCCTTGAACTAAAACGACTCAACTTGATTTTTAGTTGGATGGCTCCACACAAAATACCTAAAAATTGTAATTGGCGCCCAAAAATCAGGCCATATACCGTTAATTTTGCAGCATGAACTTTTGGAAATACCAGGGAGCAGGCAATGATTTTGTGATGGTTGATCAACGTTCACAAAAATGGCTAACGAGAGCCGATCAGACCCTGATCGCTCAATTGTGCGACCGCAGATTTGGCATTGGAGCCGACGGGCTGATCCTGTTGGAACTTTGCAACGGCTACGATTTTGAAATGATCTATTTCAATGCCGATGGCCGGGAAAGCACCATGTGCGGAAATGGAGGCCGCTGCATCGCCGCCTTCGCCCATCACCTCGGAATAGTTGACCAACATTGTACATTTCTGGCAATAGACGGACCTCATGAGGCCATTATTATGCCGCCTCCTAACCAGGACAACGCTGCTGACCTGCGCTGGGTGGAGTTGCATATGAAGGATGTTGACCTGGTAGAGAACCAAGACCAAGCATTTGTCCTGAATACCGGTTCCCCTCACTATGTACGGTTTGTCGAAAACCTGGACAACATCGACATGGTTGCCGAAGGGAGAGCGGTGCGTTATTCCGACCGTTGGAAAAAAGAGGGTATTAATGTCAATCTATGTAGTGCATCCGCCGGAAAGCATGAGTTCAGTATACGGACCTACGAACGAGGCGTGGAAGATGAAACCCTGGCTTGTGGCACCGGTGTTACCGCTGCCGCCATTTCGGCATTTATCCGCCAAAATGAGCCATTCGGCGAGTTTGAAACGGCAGTTCATGCCAAAGGAGGCGATCTTTCGGTGCGATTTACTGCTCACCCGAATGGCCGGTTCTCCAATATCTGGCTATGCGGACCTGCAATGCGCGTATTTGAAGGCTCTATCGAGATTTAAGCCATGAAAAAAACCGTTATATTTCTCCTGTTTAATGCTATTTCAAACTTTCTATACAGTCAAT
>JADZFI010000163.1 GCA_020850025.1 Saprospiraceae bacterium | reverse complement strand
TGGTGGTTATTTAATGGGCGGGATTAGGCTATGCTGGTTGTTTTTGAAATGCAGGGCGATGGCGACCTCGGAGAGGTCGAACGTTTGTAGAATTTAGCCCGTTTGTATGTGTTCCTGACCTCGGAGAGGTCAAAGGCTTGTATTCTTAGACCTCTCCGAGGTCGTTTTTATCCTTCATGTGCCCCCGCACAGAGGCGTAGCCTCCAAACGCCTGACCTCGAAGAGGTCGAAATTTAATAACCCAGTCTGGCTTCGCATTTGGCCAGTTCTTTTTGTACGTAAATGCTGGGTAATTCGTTGATTTTTAAGGCATTCTGGAGATCTGCCTCGTCGGATGGATGCTTGGGCAGCAGTTGTTTCATGCGGCGCAGATTGCGCAGGGCCTGGCCCCATACCCGGGCTTCGGCGAAGGATTCGTATTCGCGCTGACTGAGCTTGAACTCCCGGATAAGTGTTTGGTTGGCGTTGACGATACGGGTGGAAATCAGCTCTGCCTTGTCCTGGATGCGTTCGGGTTTTACCCGCCATTCCTGCTGAAGGGAGTCGAGCGGAAACTGGTTGTTCAGGGTCTGATATGCCTTCAGTGAATCCTCCGCCAATCGGTAGTGATTGAGGGCCAGGGCATACTGGTTGTTCAGCATGAGGGAGTCGGCAAAGGAGAAATTGTTGTCTACCACCTGAAAGGCCTGGTGGAACTTCTTCACGATCTCATATTCCTGGTAGACATCTTTGTGTGGCCTGGTGTTTTCCAAAACCCAGCGCCTTCGCGGATGAACAATCAGGTCGCGATAAGTGGTGTCGGCCGCATCGTACAGCTCGTTTCTGACATAAAACTCTGCCTGTTGCAACTGACTGCGGGCATTTTCCACGTATTCGTTGATGAACCACATGGCAAATCCGAGGCTGACCAGCAGCGACAGAAAGGAGGTGGCAGCCACGGTTCGGGCCAGTTTGCGCTGGCGGCGGGTGGCTTTGAGCTCGGCTTCCACCGCTTCCCGGCGACGGGCTTCTTCGGCCAGTTGCTTGAGGTATTCGGCTTTTTCGCGGTCGGATTGTTCTTTGTCGCGCCGCGCATTCCGGGATTCAATGATGGCCGGCAGCAGGGTGTCGTGGCTGATCTCGTAATAGAAGTCGTCCAGGCGCGGCTCTTTGCGGAGCAGCCGACTCTTATCCACCAGTGTATCCAGGAAATCCGGCGTGATATGGTATTCGTTGATCAGGGTATCGTCTACCACTGAATTCCGGCGGTTGCCCGGGGTGATCAGACTTTCTTCGATCAGCTTGCGGGCGGTATCACGCAGGTGCTCGTGCGGGAGCGTGAGTAGGTGTTCGTCCAGCCCTGAAATATGCACTCCCAGTTGTTTTTTCTGCCCGAGGCGGTCGGCCAGGGCCTTGGGGAATTGCTGGAGCTGGTTCTGGTAAAAGTTCCGGATGGAATTCCGAAGGCCTTCCTTGCCTTGATAGAAGGCGCTGTCTACCTGGAAATTGGCTTCCTTGTGGTAGTCAATGATGCGCTCTTCCACATCCTGACAGATGATCTGGAGGTTGACGGCTTCTATTTCGTCTTTTTTATCTGCCGGGTTTTCCGGGTCGTGCTCATGGCCGGAGAGAAAATCCAGCATTTCTTCCAGGGCTTCAGGAGCAAACTGAAAGGGCTGACTAGCGTAATAACCGGTTTCCTGGGCGGGGTTCACAATGGCGGTGCGCGCCTTGTCGCGGTCGAGCGGCGCCAGTTCGTAGCGATTTCGCAGGATGCCCGGAATGTTTTTGCTCACCCGGTCGATCATGTGCAGAAAATCGGAACGGATACTGAGTACGATGCGCACGTTGGGCTGTTGTTCCCACCATTGCATGGTTTGCACATCAATATTTCCGTATTCGAACTGCTCGAGCAGGGTAGCGCGCAGCGATTCCGGCATGGTTTCGTTGGCCAGATCGGCCAGTTCCTGGAAAAACTGGTTGCGGCTCGCATCGGAATGAGAGAGGGTGAAGGCTTCTTCAAACTGATCCAGTACCAGCACCGGGGTGGCGGGCAGACCGTTCAGGTCGAACTCCAGCCGTTTCATTTTCTCCCAGAGAGTTTGCGGAGCGCCGGGGCGCAGACCGATGTTATCGTGGCCGCCCACCTGAGGGTTTTTATCCAGCATTTCGCTGATGCCGGTCAGAATGGGGCGGTCGCTTCGTTCTGTGCGCAAAAAAACCGGCACAAAATCCTGGCGTTCCATCTCCGGAGCGCAGCCGGCCTGCAGCAGAGAGGTTTTGCCCATGCCCGATTTGGCGAACAAGACCACCAGCCGCTCGCGCAAAATAAGGTTCGTCAGGCGGGTGATATCGTCCTGCCGGCCATGAAACACAGCGCTTTGGCTGCGCTCAAAAGGGCGCAATCCAGGGTAACGTCTGGGTAATTGGCTGGCGGAGGTAGTCATGGAAGGAAGGGTTCCCGATTTCGCCGTGCAAGGTCGGAAAAATTACCATAAAAAAAATCACCGGACGCAAGTTGCTGCGCCCGGTGCCAAACCAAACCCTTACTGTGTTTATTTGCCGGACTATGGCAGTTGAAAATAGCGTTTCACTTGTTCCAGAAAATACTCCTTCTGTCCAATGGAAACGGCAAGGGTGATGCCGTTGGCGAGCAACACATGGCCCCCCTTGCCGCGGCAGTATTTTTTAAGGTGCTTCAAATGAATGGAATGGGATCTATGTATGCGGGCGAAGGCGCTTTCCGGCAGCATTTTTTCTACCTCACGCAGGGTTTTGCACACCAGCACCTGGCGCTTGTCTTTAAAATGAAGGGACGTATAATTGCCACTGGCCTCCAGAAAAAGGATGTGTTTCACTTTTTCAAAGCAGATGCCTTCCATAGTCGGGAGGGCAATTACCCCTTGTTTACCCGCCTGCTCTACAGCAGGTTTCGTGGCAAGGCTTCGCGGCATGGAAGCATTGGGTTCAGGCGATTCAGGGAGACGGCGAATGGCAATGGCGTTCAACATGGCAATGATTATTTGATTTGGTAAAGCAATGGAAAAGAACGTCAGCTATGCGGTTCCATTCCTGATGATACAAAAGTCCATCGCCGCTCAGGAATCTGCAATTCAAATATTTTGATAAGTCAGGTTTCAGAATGCTTTTTTCTATTTGGGAATATGATAATTATCTGACAATTTTGTGGCGTATTCCATGCTACTGGACATTTGGGCTTCAGACCTGTAAGGTTTTTGGAAACCTTGCAGGTCTGAAGCCCAAATGTCCAGTAGCGTGGGCGTATTCCCTCAGCAACACCATGCCAAGAACGCCCTCAGATAAATTATACCAACTGATCCGCGCTTTGACGCCCATGGAAAAGCGTTATTTCAAGGTATTTGTCAGAGGGAAACATGGTTTGGATGCCAGGTATTTGGAGTTGTTCGATGCGATGGATGAAGCGGCACAATTTGACGATGCCAAATGGCGGCGAAAAATCTACCTGAACGAACCCCTTGAGGGTAAAAAATACCCGGAATTAAAGGCCTATCTGTATGATTTGCTGCTCAAGTGCCTCCAACAATTTGACGAACAGCACAGCGTACAATTCCGGCTCAATCACCTTTTGCAAAGCGTGGCCGCTTTGTTCAAAAGAGGGCATTACCTGGATTGCCGCGACCTGCTTGCCAAAGCCAGAAAGCTGGCTTTGGAATACGAGAGTTTCACGCACCAACTGGAAATAGTTCGCTGGGAAAAGCAGCTGGCCTATACCCGGATGGATATTGATTTTTTGCACCTCCATCTGGAAAAGTTGCAGTCGGAAGAGCTCCGGGCCATGGATCAGCTGCAAAATGCTGCGGAGTACCGGCGCGCTTTTTTTCAGGTGTATACGGCTATCAAAAAAGATCCTTTCCAGCGTAGCTCCGACCGGATCGCCCGGCTAAATGAATGGATTTCGCAGGGGATATTTGTCAGTCCGGACGCAGCTTTATCGCATACCGCTCGTGTGTTGTACTATCGGACCCTGAGCCTGTATTATCATGCAGCGCTGGAGCAGGACAGGTTTTATGAAACGGGTAAGATCCTGATCGCCTTGCAAGAGTCAAAGCCCCATTTTTTACGTGAAAACCTCTCGGATTATATCGCCGCGCTGAGCAATCAGATTCTGGCCTGCGGATTGCTGAGAAAGTATGAGGAAGTGCGTGAATGCCTGGAGAAAATCAATGGTTTACAGGCCATTACGGAGGATGACCGGCGGAAAATTCACCGGCAATATTTCAGTGGCTTTTTTGCTTTGTGCACCTATACCGGCGAGTTCAGCGAGGCGCGCAGGGAGATGGAGCGCTGCCTTAGAGAAGCAGCGCGTTTTGATCCGGGCGAATATGAGACAGGCAGTTTTTATCTGCAGTTTGTGCCCATTTGTATCGGTTGCGGAGATTACGGTGCTGCGCTTGATTATCTGAATCACTGGCTGGCGCATCGCCGCACCGTAGGCAGGGAAGACCTGCAGAGTCTGGCCCGTATCCTGCAACTTATCATACATTTTGAACTGGGGAATTATCTGTTGCTGGATTCTCAGTTGCGCACGGCTACCCGTTTTTTAAAAAGAAAAAACCGCCTCCATAAACTGGAACAGCGGTTTATGCAGGGTATCAGCGAGGCGATCAGGCAGCCTGACACCCGGAGTGGCAAAGAGGTGTTTGCGCAGGTTAAAACCGACTTGCTTCCGTTGGCCTCAGAGCCTGAAACCCGTGCTCTTCTTCAAACGTTTGACCTCCTGGCCTGGCTCGATGCCAAAGCAGGAGGTCAAACATTTGAAACAGTGGTGCGTAAAAAATACGAACAGGAATCACCGCTCAACTCCCCCCTCCGTTAAATCCAGACAGGGTATCCGGTTGTGTGCGGGTGTCTATCATGGTCCAGCGAACGGTGTAAGTACGCCGCCGGCCCACGACCTCCTTGCCGCCTTTAAGGGCTTGCATCTCGTTTTTTTCCAATGAGGTAACGATGCTTTGTACCTTAAGATCGTCGAGTTTGAGTTTATCCTTTGCCATACGCGATAGATTTGAAAGATGATTTGGAGCTTCGCGCCCTTTTGTGCAATAAAGTTACTCACACAGTGAGAAGCGCGTCTGGACAAATTTTTGGATAAGTCAGGAGTCAGGGGGTGCGACTTACGACTTACGATGTACGACTTACGACAAGTGGCCATGGTATAATGCCCGGCTTAACCTGAGTTGTCACCCCGATTCTCGGGGTGACAACTCAGG
>JADZFI010000162.1 GCA_020850025.1 Saprospiraceae bacterium | reverse complement strand
GTGAACAAACTGATGTGTGCCCCTGCGCCAAACGGAAGGTGGAAGGGCAACTGCATGATACTATCGTAGCTCGACAAGTCGGTAGCCCACAGGAAACTTTCCTGACGAAATTCAATGGCGGCAGGGAAGAAGCGATACAGGGCGAACCAGATCGGCATTTGCAGCATGACCGGCAGACAGCCTCCTAAGGGATTCACGCCGTATTCGCTGTACAACTTCATGGTTTCCACGCTCATGGCCTGCTGGTCGTCGCCGAATTTTTTCTTCAGGTCTTCCAGACGCGGCTTGAGCGCCGCCATTTTGGTCTGACTCAATACCATGCGGTAGGTGAGCGGATACACCAACAGTTTTACCAGCAGGGTAAGCATCAGTATCACAATACCGGCACTGCCGATAAAAGTAGACAACATGGCCAGGATCGGGTGGATGACCCAGCGGTTGATGGCCCCGAACACGCTGGCGCCGAACGGAATGATGTCCTGCAACGAAACGCCAAAGGCTTTCAGTCGCTCAAATTCATTCGGACCGGAGTAAATGGCCATCGTGGCGCTGCCGTTGTCGAACGGAACCACTGCGGTAGATTTCAATCGCTTGAGATCAGCCTCTGCATCGGTGTACACTTTGGTTTCGCCCACGAACTGGCGGAACACAAAGCCCTGGGCTACGATGCTTGTATTAAAAAACTGGTTGGAATGAGAGAACCACTGCACGGATTTGTCGCCCAGGCTCTGGACATCGTCTTCGCGGCAGTTGCAGTAATCCGAACCGTCTTCCACTGTTTTAAAATACACCGACGCCATGGTGCGCTCGTAAGTCTGATTGCGCTCCAGTTTGTCGAGGTAGTTTTCCCAGTAGAACGTGAGTTCGCGTTTGCTGAGCACGGATTCCAGTCCGCTGCTGCCCAGGCGGTAGTCAATGCGGTAATTATCTGGCGCCAGGGTATAGCTTTGTTCGAAGTAGCGGCCATTGCCGGCATCGGCACGAAACACCAGGGTGTTTCCGTTTTTGGTAGCGCTGAAAAAGAGGTCACTGGTCAGCACCTTGCCGCTGGCCGTTCCGTTAACCGGGATTTCAAAACCGAACTGGTTTTTCTCGTCTTCCAGCAATCGGAGCTCGCTTTTCACGTCATTTCCGGCAGTATCTACCAGAATTTTCTCAAATTTCTTGAGAAAAACCTCCTTGATTCGTCCACCTTTGTTGCTGAAGGTGATGCGCACCAGATCGTTTTCCAGCACTTCGGTTTGTTCCTGGCCGCTGGATGCAGCGGCGAACGGACCGAATTTTGCCAGTGTAAGGGCATTCTGCATGGAATCGGCGCCGGGAGCGGCCTGTGTGGGCGCCGTAGCAACCGGAGCAGCCGCCTCAGGCTGGGGTTGGGCCGGCTGAGCCTGTTGGGCAGCCTGCTCCGCCTGCAATTGCTCCGGCGTTTTTTTCGGCGGAGCGGAATATTGCATCCACAAAAACAACAACAAAAAGATCAGCCCCAAGCCGATGTAAGTACTAATTTGACTCTGTTTCTCTTCCATTAAATTGAGTGTTTGGGTGTTTGGGTGTTTGGAACGTCGGAAGGGTTTTTTAACCCTTCCGAGGTTCCAAACACCCAAACACTTCCTAACTTAAAAATCGCGCAAAAGTATGTCAATCCCCCGCGTTATCCTAACAATACCGGAAGATTGCCCGGAATGGCTCGACCGATCGCTGTTAAATGCCTATTGGGGGGCGGAATACCGGGTGTTTACGGAACACGAGGAATGGATTTTACGGCACGGCGAGCCTCATTTGTCGCTGGAAAAATGGATGCAACTGCGCGGATTTTCCAGCCTGGCCATAGTAACGGCCTGCAACCCGGGCTCTGTGCTGCTGGAGGATGCCGAAAACCGTCGCCGAAATGCAGCACTGGAACAGGATATCAGATTGCTGGGATTGCCCTTTGGCCCAGCCCTCAACCAATCAGCCGAAGGCGAATGGCCGGAACCAGGGTTCTGGATTGCCGGGATTAGCCTGGAAGAGGCGGTGGCATTGGGTGTTCGGTTTGGGCAAAATGGAGTGGTTTGGGTGGGGTAGTAATGTCTACTTACGGTGTTCTAAAAACTATTTCAGGGTGTTTTGTTGCTTCTAATAGTCGCTTTTTCACCTCCTCGAATCCAATTTTTCTCTTCAACATTGGCTTTTCAATCTCAAAATCTATGTCTTCAAACCATGTAACACCTTTCAACGGAATGATAGGATTAGAGTTTGGATATTTTTTATTGTAGGAATCCAAAAGTGTTGCCAGTGAAAAATTTTCTAAGAGAAAATAAAGATCATAAAAATCTTTTTGCCGTTTTCCATCGCCACATAATCAGTTTGAAGGCCATATTTTTGGCTCAAATACAACTCATACAACTGATTATCAAATGGTTGTGTTGTAAAAAAATCAAGATCTATGGAAAGGCGGTGATTTATTTGCAGCGCGAGTGCAGTTCCTCCAACAAGGACAAACTGGTCTAAGAACGGATCACTTTGAATTCGCCTCAAAAGTGCAAGTGTTTCAGGAAGTATGATATCCGCTTCTTTGAAGATCATGGATAAACCCTGAATTTAAGTAAATTTTTGTAAAATTTTTGTGTTTGGCATCTAACCTTGAACTATTTTCAGCAACCTCAAAAATTTTTTCAATCCCATAGTAATCTACTATTTGCTGCCATTCATCTGGCGTACCTCGTTCTATAACTCGCTCTATTACCACTACAGCCATCCTGGAGTAATCAAAATGCTCCCAATCATACTCCCAAAGCAAATGCCTTCGAATGATCGGATAATGTGCTTGATTCTTCATATTCTTACAAAGATAAGCCAATTTTTCAGGTTATCTGGCATTAATACTTAAAATAAATTCAATTCGTAACCACCAATTTTTCCGTTTTATACCTGCCCCCTACACCACATACTTGTACTAAATACAGTCCCGGGGAAAGCGTTCCTGTTTGAATTTCTGCAAGGGAGGGTATGAATGCCGCGAGGTTAGTGTAACCCTCCCAAATCACATTACCGGTGGCTGATACTAGTTGCAGACGCAAGGATTCTGAAAAGGAAGAAAACAGTTCAATTTCCAGATTCCGACCTGCATGTAGCGGATTAGTTAACAACCGCACTTCCAGGGTTTTCACTGCATGAGTGTTAGGCTCAACTCCGGCTGAAGTACAGAGTCCCTGGATTTCAAAAGCGCCCATATCGATAGTGTCGCAAAACACGCGTGGCAAGCCGAGAAAATCATGGTGAATATTGAGGGAATCCGCTACGGCATTACTACCCCGGTTACGCCCAGGGTAGTTTGGCCACGTTTGGAGGCCGGGCCAGCTACCTACCGAATCAACAAAATTGGGCCATTGTCCATATATCATTCCATCCTGGCAAGGATCAAAGCCATTGAAGGAACAATCGGAAAGATGCACCATGGAGTGTTCCAGCAGATAGTCGTTCAGGGTAAAATTCATTGGATCATTATTATAAAAGAGCCTGTGTACCCCCTCGGTTTGAGGCTCCCACAATACGGAATTCAGAATTTGCATCGTCTGCACCAGATCATCCGGATTACTGTCTGCCCCCCAATACTTGACAAAGGGAATATCTCCATTCCTGTAAAAGGAGCAATTGGCTACACGGGTATGTGATATGCCCGGATCGCCTCCCAATGCCGCAACAGCGCCATCGTTATGCATAAAAACACAATTGGTAATAGTGTTCCTGTTTCTCCTTAGTGTGCCAAAAGCTGCACGATAATAAAATCCGGCTGCTACCGAGGCGGCCAGCGTTTTATTCCCCAGGAAATAACATCGATCTACTAAAACATCAGAATTTACACCATCTCCTGCCTCAACTAAAACCCCACCTCCGCCATTTTGAGATATATTGCTCTCAAAAAAACAGTTTCGAATTTTACAATTTAATTGTTTGAGAAAAAAAGCGGCTCTAATGGCAATTCCACCACCAATGCCACTTTTATTTAACAAAAAGCGACTGTTTTGGACAATCACCCCAACGGTGTCAATCCATCCATCTCCCGGAACCATAAATTCAAAGCCGCCACCAGCGCCGCCGTTCATATGGTTGGCTGTAAAATCACAACTATCTACCTCACAAAACGTACGCCTGTCACCAACACGTACAAATGCGCCGCCGCCTTCTATCACGGTATCATTTACAAAGGTACAGCGCCTGAAACGAAGGGTATCTGTAATTCCCTCCATATAAATCCCCCCCCCGAGAGCTGTCTTGTTGGCTTCAAACTTGCAATCGGTAATATTATATGGTTGACCAGTATTGTTTGCACCGAAAGTATACAAACCACCGCCATAAAGTTGAGATTGGTTTGATTTAAAGGTACAATTCTTGATAACTGGCAAGCAATGGGTAAAGTCGTTGGCCACACAAGCCAGCCCGCCCCCTGCACCGGCGCGATTTCTTTCAAAAACACATTGGGATATAACCGGGCTGGCAACTGGCCAGTTAAGGTCCGAACTGACCAATACCCCACCACCATAGGAATGCGGAAATCCCACCGAAAAATCTTCACCGTATCCTTGTATGATGGTAAAGCCGTCCAATATAGTTTGCTCATCACCACGGTAAATGGTTACAACATGGTACGAATTGTCCGTTCTCACACCGCTCTCGCCAATATCTCCGCTCAAAATGCTTTTGTGTTGGGAAGGCTGGCGCTGATCCAGTTGGGTTTCTGTGCCGGCAAAACCGCCATAGAGTTTTACGCGGTTGGGCAAATCAAAAGAACGCTCACGATTGGAATCTGACGTAGGCAGGTACACCCCTTGGGCTACCCAAACCTGAGTGCCGGGGGCAGCGGCAGTCAGAGCAGTTTGCAAATTGGTGTAGGCATTTGCCCAGGAAGTGCCGTTATTGGAACCGGTTGCGGCTTGATTGACAAAAAGGGTTTGTTGAGAAAAGGCAGGGAGTGAAAATTGCAGGACGATGAAAAAAGGAATAAACCGCATGCTTGATAGTTTATTTGGGATAAAATCTTTATAAAAGAACAAAGTTATTCCCTTTTTAGCTCCCCATTGGCACAATCCTGCAAATCTGTTTCCCAACCGCAACTGCTTTTATTAATTTTGTGCGCACACAAACTTGGTGGGGCAACCAAACCGGGCGACCACGAGGGTCGCCCCTACGCAAACCATTCAAACCCCTCAAATCAGTACCCGTTTCTCCATGCCTAAACTCTTTACCGCTCTCCTCCTGCTGCTTCAGTGCACCCTTTTTGCCCAAACCCTGCCGGATGTGGACATCCCCGTCACTTCCCGCAATTATTTCGAAATCTGCCAACAACTCGATGCCTATTTCGCAGAAGAATACCAACAGGAAGCGGATACCGACTGCTGGGATAATCAACGCGTCAAATACGAGCGCTGGAAATGGTGGTGGCGCGATCGGGTGAAGGCCGATGGCTCTTTCCCGGATCTCCGCGCACAATGGATGGAGTACCAAAAATCTGTTGCCTCCGCTGCGCTGGATCGCAACGAACAACCCATCTGGACCAACGAAGGCCCCAACAAAAACCCGGCATCCGGCTACTGGGGTATGGGCCGCACCAAACACATTGCTTTCCACCCCACCGACCCGAATACTTTTTTCATCGGCACCCCCGATGGCGGCTTCTGGAAAACCTCCGACGGCGGCCAAAACTGGACGCCCATGGGCGACGGCCTGCCCTACCTGCCCGTGAGCGTGATCCTCATCAACCCACAAAACCCGGACATCATGTACATCTCCCTGGGCGATAAAGGCGGCTGGTGGAACTGGAACCTCGGCGTGTACCGCAGCACCGACGGCGGCCAAAACTGGGCGCCTACCGGGCTGGACTGGGAACTGCACCAGGAAAACGTGATCTATAACCTCATCATGTCGCAAAGCAATCCGCTGGTGCTCTATGCGGCTTCCAATAAAGGCCTGCGCCGCACAACCGATGGCGGCGACACCTGGGAAGTGCTGCGCGCCGGCGAATACACCGACATCGAATTCCAGCCCGGAAACGACTCCACCCTCTATGCCGCCCACCACAACTACTGGGGCAACAGCCAGGTGGTGAAAAGTACCGACGGCGGAAACACCTGGACTCAGATCACTAATTTCCAGGTTACGAACAACGATATCCGCCTGGCCGTGAGTCCGCTCATGACCAACTGGCTGGGCGTGCACTTTTCCAACGGCAAACGCTTCCTGCTTTCCAAAGACGGCGGCCTGACCTATACCGACAATGCCGCACCCGACGACGACTGGGGCATTTTCAATTTCTCGGCGGTAGACTCCAACATGGTTTACCTCTGTGGCGTATCCGTGAGCCGCTCCAGCGACCAGGGAGCCACCTGGGAAAAGATCACCCACTGGTACAACGACGGCATACACGCCGAGGTACACGCAGACGCGCACGACCTCGTGCACAGCCCGCACAACCCCAATGAACTTTGGTACTGCAACGACGGCGGTATTTACCGCTACGACGAATCCACCCAGGTGTGGACCGATCTGTCGGACGGGCTCGGTATCGCCCAGTTCTACCGCATCGCCATCAGCGAGGGCGGGCAGCTGAAAATTGCTGCCGGATCGCAGGATAACGGAGGCTGGCTGCGCACCCCCTTCGGTTGGCGCCACACCAATGGCGGCGATGCCATGTGCCAGATCATTGACCCCACCAACAGCAACATCATTTACACGGAGTATTACGGCGGCAACGATATCTACCGCTCAATGACTGGTTACCTCACCGATGTCAATATTGCCGACAATATACCCGGCCAGCCCTCGGGCGACTGGGTAACGCCGTTTATCCTAAACCCCCAGAATCCCAAATCCTTCCTGGTGGCCTTTGAAGATGTTTTCCGCTCCTACGACCGCGGCGACAACTTCCACAAGATCAGCAACAACCTCACCGGCGGGCCGGACAACGACCTGCGCGACATCGCCATGTCGCCCTCCGACACCATCTATATCGTGGTAACCCGTGCCAACCGGGTGTTCAAAACCGTGAACGGCGGCCAGAACTGGAGCAGCCGATTCGTATCCACCAACGAAGACATTACCCGGATCTGGATTCACCCTACCAACAACGACCGGATGTGGGTAACCAAAGGCGGTTATGCGCAGGGTAAAAAAGTATTCACAACCACCAATGGCTGGCTGACGGCCACCAACATTTCCGGCAACCTGCCCAACGTACCCGCCAACTGCATCCTGTACGATTCCATTACCAATTACCTCATTGTGGGCACCGACATCGGCGTGTACTACACCGATGCCGACGAGATTGACTGGAAGCCCTACGGCATCGGAATGCCGGCCGTGTATGTACTGGATTTGAAAATACGTCAGTACACCCGCAAACTCTACGCCGGCACGCACGGCCGCGGGGTGTATTCCATTGATCTGGAAACGCTGGTCAGCACCAAGGATCCCCAGCTGTCGGACGCACGCATCTATCCCAATCCGGCCAGCAGCGCTTTGTTGTTCAAAACTAACAACCAGGAGATTTTCGAAGGTAAAATCGAACTTTTTGACGCCACAGGCCGCCTGGCCATGAGTCGGAAAATAGCCCGCCAACCCCTGGATGAAGTCATGCTGGATATCGCGGCCATTGCTCCTGGCATGTATTTCCTGCACGCTGTAAATACCCAGGGCGCCACAGTGCTCAGGGAAAAAGTGGTGAAAAGGCACGAAGGAGGGTACTAAGACTCAAAGGCGTTGACACAAAGGCACGAAGACACTAAGGCGCGAAGTTTTGGGCAGCTTCGCTGCTTTGACAGAGGCTGTCTCATAAGTAAATTTTACCGCAGAGGCGGAGAGACGCCGAGGTGTATAGCATTGATTATCAAAACCTCTGCGTCTCCCCGCCTCTGCGGTAAAACTAAAAATGCGACTTAAGAGAAAGCCTCTTTGCGCCTTCGCGCCTTTGTGCCTTCGTGTCCCCTTCGCGCCTTTTACTCGAATTTGATTTCTACGATCCTCAATCGGTGCCTGTCGCCCAGCTTAAGTTTTCTGGATTTGGTTAAAAACCAGCCGGCGCCGGCAGAGGCGAGGGCAATGCCGTATAGTTTGGGAGCATTGATCTCTTTATCCTGAAATCCGAAGCGCCCAACCGTGGTGGCAAAGGTGAGGGTAGCGCCCAGGGTATATCCCGCACCGCCCAGGATGCGCCAGATGGGCTTCCGGTGCACTTTGATGCTCTGAATTTCTGATAATTTCACGGCAAAATTGTCCAGCAGCAACGTGTTGGACTCGGGCAACATATCGGTGATAGTGCGCCTGTACCAGTAGTCCTCTTTCCCTTCCATCCGGTAGCGCAGATCATCCCCAATGTACATTTTATAGGTTTTTGCTCGATTGGCTCTTTCCAGGAGCAGCATTTTTTGTCCGAAAACGGAGTGAGTTGCCAGGCAGAACAACAGGAGTAAAATATGTTTCATCCTTTATTTTTTGGTGAAGAAACGTTTAATCCGAAATTAAGTGGCGTGCTTGTCCGGATTTATCTGATAATTTTGATGCTGATTAGACCCTTTCCATGCAGACCATGAAAAAACTGCAGCTCTTATTCCTGTTATTATTGCCCATATGGCTCGCCGGGCAAACGGATGCAGCCAGGCAAATAGACAGCCTGGTCGATCTCTCCAAAACCCTGATGAATCAGGGAAAAAGTCGGTTCACGGATGCT
>JADZFI010000161.1 GCA_020850025.1 Saprospiraceae bacterium | reverse complement strand
CTTCGGAGATATCGCCTGGCACTGGCATGCACCGGTGAATATGCTTTCTTCCACGGAGGCACCAAGCCACTTGTACTGGCTGCCATGACCACCTCCATGAACCGGGTGAATGGCGTTTACGAGCGCGATTTCGCCGTTACGATGCAAATCATTGCCAATAATGATGTACTCATTTTTCTTAACGGCGCAACTGACCCCTATAACAATGGTGACGGTGGGGCCATGCTCGGACAAAACCAGAACACTTGCAATAACCTAATTGGTGTAGCCAATTACGACATCGGTCACGTATTCAGCACAGGTGGCGGTGGTATTGCCGGCCTCAATGTAGTGTGCGGCACCTCCAAGGCTAACGGCGTAACCGGCCAGGGCTCTCCTGTCGGTGATCCGTTCGATATTGACTATGTGGCGCACGAAATGGGTCACCAGTTTGGCGGCAACCACACTTACGGCAACTGCGGTGGCAATGTGAATTCTCCCAATGCCGTAGAACCTGGCAGCGGTACCACCATTATGGCTTATGCCGGCATTTGTGGCCCCCAACAAAACGTTGCCAACAATAGTGAAGACATTTTCCACGGATATAATATGCTGGAAATGGGCGCTTTCATCTACACGGGCGGCGGTAATACCTGCCCGGTAAAAATCAACACCGGTAATAACAACCCTGTGGTAGATGCCGGCCCGAACCGGGTGATTCCCAAATCCACCCCTTTTGCCCTCACGGCAACAGGCTCTGATGTGGACGGCGATACGCTCACCTACACCTGGGAACAGATGGACTTCGGCAACGCGCCGTCACCTCCAGTATCCACGGCTACTTCCGGTCCGCTATTCCGCTCCTACAAAGGCAATACCTCCCCTACCCGGGTGTTCCCGCGCCTGCAAGACCTGGTGAACAATGTAAACTCCACCTGGGAGGAATTGCCCGGCGTGGCCCGCAACATGAACTTCCGGGTAACCGCCCGCGATAACGACTGGTATGCCGGCTGCACGGATGAAGACGATATGCAAATTACTGTGAGCGCTGCTTCGGGTCCATTCCTGGTTACCTCACCTAATACGAACGTCACCTGGTCGGTGGGCAGCACTCAAACGATCACCTGGGATGTAGCCAATACCACTGCCGCCCCGGTATCCTGTGCCAATGTGCGCATTACCCTTTCTACCGATGGCGGTTTTACCTATCCGGTAGAACTGGCAGCTTCTGTACCTAATACCGGCTCGGCCGACATCATCGTACCAAACAACATCTCCACCACCTGCCGGGTGCGTGTGGAAGCGGTGGGCAATATCTTCTTCGATATTTCCAACACCAATTTCACCATCATCTCCGCGCCTACCTTCCTGATGAATCTTTCTACAGGGAATGTGCAGGTATGTGCAGGGCAGGATGCGGAGTTCAGCATCAACCTCGCGGCAGTTGCAGGCTATAACACGCCTGCTGATATTACCGTAACAGGTATACCTGCCGGCTCTACCCTTGCCATTAACCCTAATCCGGTGACTCCCGGAAGTGCTGCAACTGTAACCATCTCAGGGCTTACTCTGGCCATGGCAGGCGATTATCCACTCAGCATTACGGCGGTCAGTGGCGTAATCACCCGTACCGGCAATGTGATGTTGTCGGTATTGCCCGGGCTACCGGGTGTGCCTGTTGGCGTGAGCCCTGCACAAGGTGCAACCAGTGTAAGCACTACAGTCACCCTCACCTGGGATGCGGTAAACTTCGCCTCGGGTTATTCGATTGAGGTAGCCACCAATCCGTCGTTCGAACCTACCTCAGTGGTTGTTGACGGATTGACCGGTAATACTTTCACCGATGTTTCCGGCCTGCAACTTGAAACGGTGTATTACTGGCGTTTGCGTGCACTTAACGACTGTGGCGGAAGCGAACTCTCTCCGGTGTATGCCTTCCAGACCGGTAAAAACACCTGCGGACAAAATTTCAGCAGCACCGATGTGCCTAAAACAATACCGGTGGCCGCCACCGTGGCGCCGGTGGTGTCCAACCTGAATATTGCAGCCAACAAGTTTGTGGGGGATGTGAACGTTAGTGTCACCTTCAACCACACCTATGTGGGCGATTTGCTGGCATGGCTGGTTTCACCTACCAACGATTCCGTCTTGCTGTTTGACCAGCCTGGCGACCCCGCAGTACAATTTGGCTGCCCTGGCAGAAACGGCAACCTGACTTTTGACGACCAGGCAGCACAGAGTGCAGCAACGCTTGAAGGCCAGTGCAACAACACTCCTCCTGCACTGAATGGCGCCTTCCAGCCTATTGAGTCGCTGAATGTTTTCAACGGCAAAAACGCCCAGGGCAACTGGAAGTTTGTGATGGGGGATAACTACCCTGACGAAGATGGGGGCGCCATCACCGCCTGGAGCTTGTCGTTCTGCTTTATTGACTCCATTGGTGCAGGAAATATTTTGGTGAACAGTCCGCTTTCCGTTCTTTCCGCTCAAACAGAAACCATTTTCCAGAGCCATTTAAGCATGGAAATAAGCGGCATTCCCGGCCAGGGCGTGTACACCCTGCTCAGTCTGCCGGAACATGGAACGATTAGTTTGAACGGAACGCCACTGGGTATTGGAGATACCTTTACGCAGGAAGACATTAACAACGGCGTACTCACCTATACCCACAACGGCGACGACTTCACGACTGACAGCTTCCATTTTGATGCGCTGGACCAGAACAACGATGCCTGGGTGCACAATGCAGTGTTTAACATCAACATCGTGGTCAACGATCTCGAAGCTACAGCGGCTCAAACAGCCGGAATTACCTGTAATGGCGGCAATGAAGGCCAGATCACGGTAAATGCCACGGGTCTGGACGGAAACTACACTTACAGCCTGAACGGTGGCGCCAGCCAAAGCAGCAATGTATTCGACGGCCTGGGCGCAGGCACCTATACAGTAGTGGTAACCGGTCAGCTCGGCTTCACTGTTGAGTCGAACGTAGTAACCATTGCCGAACCTGCGGCCATTGTTATCAATAACACGGTATTGGGCAACGACCTCACGGTGAATGCCGTTGGTGGAACCGGAGCTCTTGAATACAGCCTGAACGGCATGGGCTTCCAGAGCAGCAATGAGTTCTTGGATTTGCCAAACGGGACCTACACCGTTACGGTGCGCGATGCAAATGGTTGCACCAGCACGGCGGATGTCACTGTTAATGTACTCCCGCTGGCTGGCAGCCTTCAGACTACCCCAATATTGTGCTTTGGAGAAACGGCTAACATTTTGGTCAATGCCCAAAATGGCTTCCCTCCATATGAATACAGCCTCAACAATGGCGCGTTCCAGTCAAGCAATACCTTCTCCGGCATTAGCGCAGGCACCTACACCGTAACCGTTCGCGATTCAGATGGCGGTACGGTAGTGCTCGGTCCTGTTCAACTCGACGAACCCACCCAATTGGGTGTTACGGCAACGGTAGTGGGCAACGACGCCAATGTCATCATTTCAGGAGGCACAGCACCGTACTCATTCAGCTCCAATGCGCCTAACCCTGACTTGCAGAATCTGCCCAACGGTACCTATTCCGTTACAGCTACGGATGCCAATGGTTGCGCGGCAGTTACATCCTTCACAATCAATGTACCACCGCTTGCGGTTTCTTCTCTGGTGGAGAATGTTTCCTGCAACGGCAGTGCCGACGGCACCGTAACGGTGAATGCCACTGGTGGTATTCCGCCTTATGAGTACAGCCTGAATGGCTCGCCATTCCAGACCGGGAATGTATTCAACAATGTACCTCCCGGCAGCCTTACCCTGGTGGTACGTGATGCAGATGGTGGCCAGATTTCCACTACAGTTACGGTATTGGAGCCACAGTTTCTGGCGCTCAGTGCAACGGCGGCCGGTTCTACCATTACCGCCACTGCTAACGGCGGAACTGCGCCATACGAGTACAGTCTGAATGGTGGCGCGTCGCAATCAAGCGGAGTATTCTCCAACCTTGCGCCCGGAGCTTACACAGTTTTGGTAACCGATGCCAATGGGTGTACAGCTGAAGAAATCAACCTGATCATTACCAGCGGCACCGTAGAGCCGACCGCAGAATGGGGGCTAACCGTATCGCCTAACCCGAGCGCCGGAGTGTTTGTGGTAACCATGCAACAAGCCCCGGCCTCCCTGCGCGCCGATGTGTTTGATGTTACCGGTCGTATGCTGCATTCCCTGGAAATACAGTCGGCCGGCGGGCAATCCGCAACTACCATTGATCTCCAGCACCTGCCTCAGGGCGCCTACCTGCTCCGTTTGAGCGACGGCAAGCAATGGGGAAGCGTTCAGTTGGTGAAAATGTAGTACCGGCGGGCTTGACCGCCATAGTTTGAAGGGTTTGAAGAGTTTGAAGGGTTTGAGGGGGCGATCCCCTCAAACCCTTTTTTTTATTCTTAAACCTGAGCAAGGGCGTCTTTTTAGCGGTATCTTTGCATTTCAAAAAACGATCAAAAAAATCACTTATTCACTATCCAATCATGGCAAAAGAAAACACAGGCCAGGCACCTGCTATCAATATTGAAATCTCGGAAGAGGTAGCAGAAGGGATCTACTCCAACCTGGCCATCATTTCCCATTCCAACGCAGAGTTTGTGGTGGATTTCATTCGTATGATGCCCAATTTGCCCAAGGCAAAGGTCAAATCCCGCATTGTACTCACGCCTCAGCACGCCAAGCGTTTGCTGTATGCTTTGCGCGACAATGTTCAGAAGTTTGAAATGCAATTCGGCAAAATCGAGGAGCCGGACCAGCCACTGCCGCCCATGAACTTTGGGGCGCCGGTAGCGCAGGCGTAGGTTGGT